>CAYGUO010000103.1:0-10895 GCA_964353095.1 uncultured Flavobacteriaceae bacterium
CTTACGATCGTAGCATGGCTTTAACCGGTCAACCACCAAAACAATTAAGTAGAAATCAAAAATTAGCAACGCTAATTGGCTTTTTTGGGCTGGCCATTATATTACTTGCAGCTTTCAATATAGATTTTCCTAACAAGGGGCTATGGCTAAGTATTTCGTTGGCCGCTATAAGCGCAGGAACTATTTGGTTTTCGTGGGATATGTATTCTAAAAAAGAACCCGGGATTAAAAATGACGGTGTTTGGTTCAAATCTATTTCAAGTCAAGGTTTTTGGGGATGGATGGCAGGTATAGCACTAACCAGTTTTTATATCATTCTTTATTTCTACCCAGAATATTTAGGCCTTGTTGCAAAAGGTGACAACAAGGGCGTGATTGGTCTTTTTGACCCATTAAGCAGACTATTAAGTGGAAATCCTGCTAGTCAATGGTTTGTCTACGGAACACTTTATACCGTTGCTATTTTAGCTTTTGGTATAAAATTTTTATGGAAATATCGTCATAACCGATATGAGCGCATTCGTACTATGAGCGTTATGTTTTTTCAAACCGCCTTTGCCTTTATCATTCCTGAATTAATGGCTAGATTAAACGGTAGCTCTGTCCTAAATGGTGGCAGTTTACCCTACTACGATTTAAAAAACATGTGGCCCTTGAATTATTATAATTTTGAAGGATATCGCATCAAAGCTTTTTTAAGCTCAGGTAACATTGGTTTTGGACTTTTGATTTTCGGTATCGCCACCGTATTTATCATCAGCCCTATTCTAACCTATAAATACGGAAAAAGATGGTACTGTTCATGGGTTTGTGGTTGCGGAGGCCTTGCAGAAACTGCCGGTGATTCTTTCCGTCAATTAAGTGACAAAACAGTGAAGGCATGGAAAATAGAACGCTGGGTAGTGCATAGCGTTGTGGTCTTCGTTACTTTGATGACTACCGCAGTCATTTATTCTTATTTAGGTAATGATACCAGTAAATACTGGCTAACCAAAAGCACCTTTTTGATTGGGGTGGCTGTTTTGCTAACCACCATCTTTGCCCTTGTAATGCTTTTCAAAAGAGAACAGTTTCAAAAAGATGCAAAATATGGAGCCGCTGGGTACCTTGTTATCATTTTAGCCTTAATCGGAATCCATTTTTTTAGTGGCGATGGCAATGTGTTTTTATTCAAATCAGGAACGCTTCGCAAATCATATTCTTTTTTAATTGGCAGTATTTTCTCTGGAGTAATTGGTACTGGATTTTACCCCATCCTTGGCAATAGGGTATGGTGCCGTTTCGGTTGCCCCATGGCAGCAATACTTGGTTTTCAACAACGTTTGTTTTCAAAATTCAGAATTACCACTAACGGTGGGCAGTGCATATCATGCGGCAACTGTTCTACCTATTGTGAAATGGGTATAGATGTGCGCGCCTATGCACAAAAAGGAGAAAACATTGTACGATCCAGTTGCGTTGGATGTGGCATTTGTTCTGCTGTATGCCCTAGAGGTGTCTTAAAATTGGAAAACGGCCCCTTACAAGGCCGTATAGACAGTAACCAGGTTTTGCTGGGTAACGATGTTGATTTAATGACCTTAGTAAACAAAAAGTAACCATTTTTCTATCTCTTTACAACTTAATTTGAGACGTTTTGTAATTTTACCTTTATGAACAAATATGTAAATATTATTGGTATTGTAATTGCAGTAATTTATCTAGCGCAGAGCTTTACAAACCTAACAAACCCAAATATATTTGGGTTTGTTGTCAATATTTGGTTCTACAGGTTATTTTGGGGGCTACTCTTGGTAGTCATGGCATTTCAAGTGTATAGAAAAAGCAAAAAACAAGACTAAGAATTAAGGGTGGATATTGATAGTAATGTTCCTTTTTGACGACCTATTAAAAAACACAAATCAAAATGACTTTAAAAATATCTTCCTTTAAGCTGTTTCCTATTGTCATTTTTAGTTTTTTATTATTTACCAAAAAGTACTCCAAAACCTTCCATCCAAATGGAAACATTGCCTCACAAGGGTGGGAAATAAATAAATCAAAAGAAGACTTCTGGAAATTTTACCATCCAAATGGCAAACTAGCGGAACAAGGCCATTACCAAGACAATCGCAGAACTGGCTATTGGTATTTTTATGACGATTCAGGCAAACTCCAAAGTGAAGGGCATTTCAAAAAAGGAAAAAAAACCAAATGGTGGCTTTTTTATGATCAAAATGAAAAAATCAACCATAAATGTCAACTACAAAATGGAATTAAAAACGGATACTGCCTTAAGTATATGGATGAAGAATTGACCTCTGCAGAAAAATATAAAAACGGTAAAAAAATAAAAGAATGGTTTAGTTTTGGAAGCTTTAAAAAAGAAAACAAACTTTCCGATTTAAAATAATGACAGATATCAAAGTTATTATCCCAGCTTTCAATGAAGCGGACTCTATAGCCAATGTAATTGCCGAAATTCCTAAATCGGTCTCTGAAATTATTGTAGTCAATAACCACTCTACAGATAACACGGTTCGCAATGCAAAAAATGCGGGAGCAACAGTTTTGACAGAAACACGAAAAGGGTATGGTTATGCCTGCTTGTGCGGAATCGATTATATCGACAAACAGTCCAAACTACCTGATATTCTCGTATTTATTGATGGAGACTACTCTGACTATCCTGAAGAATTGGATAAAATAGTTGACCCAATTTTAAACTATAATATGGATTTAGTCATCGGAGCCAGAAAAAAAGCATTGCGCGAAGCGGGCTCTATGACTTTTCCTCAGATTTTTGGCAACGAATTGGCCACTTTTTTAATGCGCATATTTTTTAGGGCGAAATTTACAGATTTAGGACCTTTTAGGGCGATTAAATACGAAAAACTCAAAGAATTGCAGATGGAAGACAAGACTTATGGGTGGACTGTGGAAATGCAACTAAAAGTTTTGAAGAAAAAAATGGCATATACCGAAGTACCAGTACGTTACAAGAAAAGAATTGGCATCTCAAAAGTATCAGGTACCGTAAAAGGAGCTATATTTGCAGGCGTTAAAATTTTAGGATGGATATTCAAATACAGTATTAAATAATTATGGGACTTATAATCGCTTATATCATTATCGCAATTTACAGTTTCTCATTGATTCTGATATTTTTCTACAGCCTTGCGCAGTTGAACTTATTGGTCAATTATTTGAGCAATAAAAAACAAAACGACGAAGCTCCAAAGTTTAACCTATTGGACCCAAAAGAAATTCCTTACGTTACCATTCAACTTCCTATTTACAATGAGGAATATGTAATGGAGCGTTTATTGGAAAATATAGCTAAAATCGAATACCCAAAAAGTAAATTGGAAATTCAAGTCTTGGATGATTCTACCGATGACACCGTTATTGAAACCAAAGCGCGTATTGAAGCATTACAAAATGCTGGTTTAGATATTCAGCATATCACCAGAACCAACCGTCAAGGTTTTAAAGCTGGAGCCTTGAAAGAAGGATTAGAAATTGCCAAAGGAGAATTCGTCGCTATTTTTGATGCTGATTTTTTACCTGAAAGTGACTGGTTAAAGAAAACTGTTCCCTATTTCAAAGACGCTGAAATTGGGGTGGTACAAACCCGCTGGGGACATATTAATAGAGATTTCAACTCCTTAACAAGAATTCAAGCCTTCGCCTTAGATGCGCATTTCACCTTAGAACAAGTAGGTCGTAATGCTAAAGGACATTTTATCAACTTTAACGGCACCGCAGGTATTTGGAGAAAAGAATGTATCCTTGACGCTGGTAACTGGGAGGGCGATACCTTAACCGAAGATCTTGATTTAAGTTATCGAGCGCAATTAAAAAACTGGAAGTTCAAGTATTTAGAAGATGTTGAGACTCCCGCAGAATTGCCTGTCGTTATGAGTGCAGCTCGTTCACAACAATTCCGATGGAATAAAGGAGGTGCTGAAAACTTTAGAAAAACAGTTGTAAGCGTCGTAAAGTCTAAAAATATTGATTTCAAAACCAAATTTCATGGTGTAATGCATTTGCTGAACAGCTCTATGTTTTTATGTGTTTTTATTGTAGCGCTCTTAAGCATTCCAATGCTGTACATTAAAAATACCTTTGGCCATTTAGCGTGGGTCTTTGAAGCCACAAGCTTTTTCATTGTCAGCACCATTATTTTATTCTTTTGTTATTGGTTTACCTATAAAAGTATACAAGGGAGCGGTTTTGAAAAATTTATCGACTACATCAAGTTGTTCTTTACTTTCTTCTCTGTTGCCCTAGGCTTATCATTGCATAATTCCATCGCTGTAATGGAAGGCCATTTAGGAAAGCGTAGTGAATTTGTACGCACTCCAAAATTCAATATCAACAACCTTACTGATAGCTGGAAAGGCAATAAATATTTGGCCACAAAACTATCGCCAAATATGATTCTTGAATTTGGCTTGATGCTGTACTTCTTATTTGGTATGTACAGTGCAATTCCTTTAAATGATTATGGTTTGTTTCCTTTCCATTTAATGTTGTTCTTAGGTTTTGGCTTTGTATTCTTTAAGTCATTGACCGCAAAGGCTTAAATCATGTTTTCTTATTGGAAACTACATAAATACCCAATAGTAATTAGCATTGGGTCGTTACTCTTTTATGCCAGTTTTGCCTATGACTTGGAAAGGTCGGATTTTATAAAGCTATTGATGCTTTATGGAGGACTCTGTTACTTCTATTTTAAACTTATTCAGCTTGAAAAATGGAACTTCAAATTCCTTTTAGTAACGGGAATACTTTTTCGCCTAGTTTTTCTGTTGGCCGAACCTAATTTATCCCAAGATTTTTATCGTTTTATTTGGGATGGAGAACTCATTAAAAATGGTATTAATCCTTATTTATATACGCCAAACAACTTACTTGAACGACCTAATTTAGCTATTGCAAACGCGCAGCAATTGCACGAAGGCATGGGGACCTTAAGTGCTAGGCATTTTAGTAACTACCCCCCTATAAACCAACTCATTTTTACCATTTCCGCATTTCTTGGTGGTGGTAGTGTTTTAGGTTCCCTAATGGCCATGCGCATTTTTATCATCGGAGCTGATATTGGAATTCTATATTTCGGCAGAAAATTGTTGCAAAACCTTGGGCGTTCGAAGCACCTTATGTTTTGGTATTTCTTAAATCCGCTAGTGCTCATTGAGCTAACCGGAAATTTACACTTTGAAGGTGTCATGCTATTTTTCTTTATTTGGGCCATGTATTTAATATCTATAAACAAATGGAAACTCGCAGCACCAGTATACGCATTTTCCATATTGTTAAAACTTGTTCCAATTTTGTTTTTACCCTTATTCTTAAAGCATTTTGGGTTTAAAAAAAGCGTTGTTTTTTACAGTATCATTGGTGTGACCTGTTTGGCGGGCCTCGTCCCATTTTACACAGCCGAATTTATGGCTAACTATTCAAAAACCGTTGGGCTTTGGTTTTCTAATTTTGAATTCAACGCGTCTATTTATAATCTCGTTAAAAAAGTTGGTGTCGTTTACTTTGAAGTCAAACCGTGGGAATTAATCAAATCTTATGGGAGTCTTATCCCTAAATTGGTCATCCTAATTGCGTTGCTTCTAACCTTTCTGCGAAAAAATCAAGATTTAAAAACATTATTGGGCTCAATGCTTGCCCTACTTTCATGCTATTATTTTCTTTCCAGTACCGTGCATCCATGGTATATTATTTTTCTTTTGGTGCTGACATTAGGCACTAACTACCGCTTTGCCATTGTTTGGTCAGTAGCTATCATTTTAAGTTATTATACCTATTCAAATCCTGATTTTAAAGAAAATCTATGGTTTTTGGCCATTGAATATAGTTTAGTCTATGCCTACCTTGCTTATGAAATTTTTAAAAATCATAACATATACCCGAGGTTTCGTAAAAAATTTAACCTAAACTAGGCGCATTCAAATTAATTTGTACATTTACTTCATAATGAATGAGCAAAACCACATCATGAAATCGTTGAGCCATTTGGCTCCCGCGCGTACGTTCGCTCCTCGCCGCCGCCCGTAAGGGTGCATTTCTATTATGGAAATAGGTGAGTCCATTTCCGCAAGTTCCACAAACAAATTTTCAATCATTTATCTTAAAACCTGTAGCAATGGAAATTGTTGTTGCTAACGAATCACATTTTAAATACGCTCAAATCATCAGCGACACCATTACTGACTCTGCCAAGGTTAGAGGGACTGGCATAGCACGGCGAACCCCGGAGTACATTATCAAAAGACTCGAGAATGGCAATGCGGTGATTGCCCTAGAGGAAGATAAATTTGCAGGATTTTGCTATATTGAAGTATGGGGAAATAAAGGGTTTGTAGCAAATTCAGGACTTATTGTGCATCCAGATTTTCGCAATCAAGGCCTCGCAAAAAAAATTAAAAAACGAATTTTTGAATTGTCCAGGGAAAAATTTCCAGATGCTAAAATCTTCGGTATAACTACTGGGCTTCCCGTAATGAAAATGAATTATGAACTAGGGTATAAACCAGTAACTTTTTCAGAACTTACTGATGATCCTGAATTTTGGAAAGGATGCCAAACCTGTAAGAATTTTGATATTTTGACCAGAACCGAAAGAAAAATGTGTTTGTGTACCGGAATGCTATATGATTCCAAGGCAAAAAACAAGCACCCTGATGCGGATAAAATCAATAAAAAAACCTTTCAACGTCTTAAAAATATTAAAGAAAGCCTTTTTCTAAAGAAAAAATCAAAATAACCCTGTCATTGAGGGTAGTCGAGCTAGTTTTTTACTATAAACTAATTAGCAGTGCCACCCAAACCGATAGTCATGAAATTAAGATTATGAAAAAATTAGTATTAGCCTATAGTGGCGGATTGGATACCTCGTATTGCGCCAAGTATTTATCAAAAGAGGAAGGATTTGAAGTACACGCGGTAAGTGTGAACACCGGCGGATTTTCCCCAGAAGAAATTCAAAGCATAAAAGAAAAAGCTTTGGCCCTAGGTGCGAGCAGTTATAACTCAATTGATGCGGTTCAAACTTTTTATGATAAAGTGGTCAAATACCTAATTTTCGGAAATGTGCTTAGAAATAACACCTATCCCCTTTCGGTTAGTGCAGAACGTATAGTGCAAGCAGTTGAAATCGTAACACATGCTAAAAAAATTGGTGCCACACACATTGCCCACGGAAGTACCGGAGCCGGTAATGACCAAGTACGTTTTGATATGATTTTTCAAATCTTGGCCCCTGAAATTGAAATCATTACCCCGATTAGGGATAATACACTTTCCAGGGAGGCAGAAATTGAATACCTAAAGGCAAATGGAGTTGACTATTCTTGGGACAAAGCAAAATACTCCATCAATAAAGGGCTTTGGGGAACTTCAGTTGGTGGCGAAGAAACCCTGACGTCAAATTTACCCTTGCCCGATTCAGCCTATCCAAGCCAATTGCAACAAAAAGAACCTTCAGAAGTTAAATTGACTTTTGAAAAAGGGGAGTTAATCGCTATAAACGATGTTAAGAGTGACCCTGTAAGCAATATAGAAAAACTAGAAAAAATGGCTTCCAAATATGCCATAGGAAGGGATATTCATGTAGGCGACACCATCATAGGTATTAAGGGTCGTGTTGGTTTTGAGGCCGCTGCCGCATTGATTATCATTAAGGCGCATCACTTATTGGAAAAACATACGCTCAGTAAATGGCAGCAGTATCAAAAAGAACAACAAGGTAATTTTTATGGAATGCTGTTACATGAAGGCAATTATCTAGACGAGGTTATGCGCAATATTGAGGTATTTTTAATAGATACGCAGAAAAACGTTTCAGGTGATGTTTTTGTAGGCCTATATCCGTTCCAATTTAGATTAAACGGTATTGCCTCAAAACACGATTTAATGAACGCTTCTTTTGGTAGTTATGGCGAAATAAATAAAGGCTGGACCGCAAATGAGGCAAAAGGGTTTATTAAAATCCTATCCAATTCTGGAAAGATTTCACAATTTGTAAATCAAAATAATGATTAAAGCAGGTATCATTGGAGGTTCGGGCTATACCGGTGGAGAATTGATTCGATTGCTACTCAATCATGGTGAAGTCGAAATTGACTTTGTGTACAGCACCACAAAAGCAGGACAAAAAATAACTACCGCCCACCAAGACCTTTTGGGGCAAACAAATTTAGAATTTTCAGGGGCTATTAATGCAGCTGTTGATGTTGTATTCTTATGTTTAGGCCATGGGAATTCCAGTATGTTTTTAAAACAGAATTCCTTTTCAGAAAATACTTTGGTTATTGACCTGAGCAACGATTTTAGGCTTCGAAAAGATGCGTCTTTTAAAGGTGAAGCTTTTGTTTACGGCTTACCTGAAATTAATAAAAAGAAAATTCAAAGTTCTAGTTTGATTGCTAATCCGGGCTGTTTTGCTACAGCAATACAATTAGCACTGTTGCCTTTGGCAAAAGAGGGACTTTTGGGTAATGAGATTCATGTAAACGCTGTAACGGGCAGTACGGGTGCGGGCATAAAACCTTCGGACACCACACATTTTAGCTGGCGAAATAATAATGCAAGTTGGTACAAACCCTTTACGCATCAGCATTTAGGTGAAATACATGAAAGTTTAAACGCTCATGGTAATCCAATTGGGCAGCTCAACTTTTTACCGCATCGGGGTAATTTTGCGCGAGGTATTCTAGCAACGGCTTACACAAAATTTGAAGGTACTCTAGAAGATGCTAAAACCGTGTACGGGGCTTATTACCAAACCGCATTGTTTACCCATTTAGCAGAAGAGCCCATACATTTAAAGCAAGTGGTAAACACCAATAACTGTCACATTCATCTGCATAAACATGAAAATATTTTATTAATAACCTCAGCTATTGACAATCTCTTAAAAGGAGCATCAGGACAGGCTGTTCAAAATATGAATTTGATGTTGGGACTGGAAGAAGATTTGGGGCTTAGGCTAAAAGCAAGTGCTTTTTAAGGTTAGAGGCAAGAAAAAATTAAATTAAAAAACGTGATAGGTCAAAAAGCGTATAGCGTATGGCTTAAAGCAAAAAGCTTTTTAAATGAAAATAGCAATTATAGGAGCAGGCAATTTAGGATTGTCCATTGCGAAAGGAGTTTTACATAGCAATGGGGCAACCACGATGTACCTGACCAAAAGAAATATAACGGAAATACAAGAGTTTGAAAAGTATGGTAACGTTACGGTGACCTCAGACAATAAGCAAGCCGTAAAGAATTCAGATATTTTAATTTTTGCCGTACAGCCAGGTCATTTTGAAGGAATTCTAACCGAGATAAAAGACCTGCTAAATGAAAATCATGTCATCATAAGTACGATTACCGGTTTCGGAATCAAAAAAATGGAATCTATAATTGGTTCTGAAAAGTACATTATCCGGAGTATGCCAAACACAGCAATATCAGTTGGAAAAAGCATGACTTGTATTTGTAGCAATGTTTTAGGAAAAAAACGAATTGATTTGGCAAAAGCCATTTTTAATAGGATGGGGCATTCTTTGGAAATTCCGGAAGAGCAAATGCAGGCAGCAACCGTGATTTGTGCCAGCGGCATAGCTTTTTGGATGCGTTTGATCCGCGCTACTACCCAAGGGGCCATTCAACTCGGTTTTGATGCTAAAGAAGCACAAGAATTGGCCATGCATACCTGCAATGGTGCCGCAAGTTTATTGATTGAGTCTAAAAGTCATCCAGAAGAAGAAATTGATAGGGTAACCACACCAAAAGGATGCACCATTTCAGGATTGAATGAGATGGAACATCAAGGTTTGAGTTCATCACTTATTCGGGGAATAGTAACCTCGTTTGAGAAGATTAATCAGATAAAACAATCGTAGCTATTCGCTCTACGCCTTTCGCTAAAAGCTTAGCGTATGGCGAACAGCGTAAAGCGTAAAGCCATTGAATAATGAAACTATTTGACGTTTATCCACTTTATGATGTAACCCCAGTTAGTGCAAAGGGAATAGAATTAATTGACGATAAAGGTCAAAAATATCTTGACTTTTACGGCGGGCACGCTGTAATTTCCATAGGTCACTCGCATCCACATTATCTAAGACGAATGACGGAGCAGTTGGAGAAAATGGCTTTCTATAGTAACTCCATAAAGAATCCTTTACAAGTTGAGCTGGGCGAAAAACTGGGGGCGATGTCTTATTCTGAAGACTATCAATTGTTTTTATGCAGTTCAGGTGCCGAGGCAAATGAAAATGCCTTAAAAATGGCCTCGTTCCATACAGGAAAATCCAAGATTATTGCATTTAATAACAGTTTTCACGGTAGAACCTCCGCTGCGGTAGCGGCAACTGACAATCAAAAAATCATTGCGCCCTTAAACGCGCAACAAAAAGTGGACTTTGTTCCATTGAATGGTTTTGAAGCTTTTGAAAAAACCATTGCTAAAGGCGACCATTGTGCGGTAATACTAGAGGCCATTCAAGGCGTAGGTGGTTTGGACGAACCTACTACGGAATTTTACCGCTTCGTTGCGGAAAAGTGTAAGGAACATGAGGTGGTTTTAATTGCGGACGAGGTACAATCCGGCTTTGGGCGAAGCGGGAAGTTCTTTGCTTTTCAACACCACGGAATTAAACCAGATATCATTTCCATCGCCAAAGGTATGGGTAACGGCTTCCCTGTGGGTGGAGTGCTTATTCATAGCAAATTTGAGCCTTGGTACGGGCAATTGGGCACTACATTTGGCGGTAACCACCTCGCCTGTGTAGCTACCCTTTCGGTATTGGAGGTTTTGGAAGAGGAAAACCTAATCCATAATGCCAATGAGTTGCGGTCTTATTATTACCGGAAGGCGAAACAAATAAAATCCATTAAATAAGTAAACCGTA
>CAYGUO010000104.1:0-10874 GCA_964353095.1 uncultured Flavobacteriaceae bacterium
AACTCGCAAAGCGACGCTAATTCACTTTAAGCCTCGTTTACTTCCTGTAAATTATCATATTCATAATTTTATATTATTGATTTTCTGAATTTGAATATTATTTAACAAATTATCACAATCCTTGGTTTTTTTATTGAATTGAATTCAAAACATTGAATTTTATTCATCTATTATGATATTTTTGAATAAATACCATAACGATGAAGCCAGAAAAACAAGGACTATACCTCCCCGAATTTGAACATGATAATTGTGGTGCAGGATTCATTTGCAGTCTTGAAGGAAAGAAATCAAATGACATCATACATAAGGCCCTTGAAATATTAGACAAACTCGAACATCGTGGTGCCGTTAGTTCAGATGGAAAAACTGGTGATGGTGCTGGTATTTTGATTGATATTCCACATGATTTTTTTCAAAGTACATGTGATTTTCAATTACCCGAAGCAGGCAATTATGCCACTGGAAATATCTTTTTACCACAAAAAGAAAACCAAAGGCAGTTTTGTATTGACACCTTTGAAAAAAACATCAAAAAACAAGGCTTATCACTTTTAGGATGGCGAGCGGTACCCGTAAATAAATCCGTTCCGGGCAGAATTGCAGCAGAAACGGAGCCTTTTGTAAAGCAAATATTTATAGGCAACAATGGTATAAAAGATAATTTTCAATTCAACCTTAAGCTGTTTATTGCAAGAAAGGTTACGGAACATGAAATAAACAAATCAAAACTATCACAAAGTCAGTTTTTCTATATTCCAAGTCTGTCTCAAAAAATAATCATTTTTAAGGGATTATTAGTTCCAATTGATATCAGCCGATACTATGAAGACTTAGTAGACCCAAGAGTTGTAACCAGGCTTGCCTTGGTTCATCAAAGATTTTCCACAAACACTTTTCCAACTTGGGATTTAGCGCAACCTTTTAGGTACATGTGCCATAATGGAGAAATCAACACCCTTAGGGGAAATGTTGCCCGCATGCATTCTCGTGAGGAATTACTTAAGAGCGATTGGTTTGGAGCTGAAATCAAGAATATTATTCCAACGGTATTACCAGGAAAATCAGATTCAGCAAGTATGGATATGGTTGTTGAACTCTTATTGATGACCGGCAGATCATTACCTGAAGTAATGATGATTCTTGTGCCAGAGGCTTGGGAAAAGAATACTGAAATGTCAGAGAGCAAAAGAGCCTTTTACGAATACAACTCGTGCTTAATGGAACCTTGGGACGGCCCCGCTTCCATCCCTTTTACAGATGGAAATTATATTGGTGCTGTTTTAGATAGAAATGGACTAAGACCCTCTCGCTATTCCGTTACAAAAAAAGGATACGTAATCATGTCTTCTGAAACTGGCGTAGTTGATTTAAAACCAGAGGATATTCAATATCATGGTCGTCTTGAGCCTGGCAAAATGTTTTTGGTAAATATGGAAGAAGGCCGCATCATAAATGATGAAGAAGTTAAAGAAGCCATCGCCAACAAACATCCTTATAAAAAATGGCTGAACAACAATTTAGTCCACTTAAAAGATATTCCTTATAACGACTGCCCGGTATTCTTTGGCGAATTTCCATTAGAAACCAGAACATCGGCTTTTGGTTATACACAAGAAGACATTAACACCATCATTATGCCCATGGCGGCAAATGGTAAAGAACCTATTGGCTCAATGGGTTCGGACACGCCCATTGCAGTACTTTCTGAACGGCCACAACTGTTATACAACTACTTTAAACAACTATTCGCTCAAGTAACGAATCCACCATTGGATGGTATTCGAGAAGAACTCATCACAGATATCAGCTTAACGCTAGGTAGCGATCACAATATTTTTGAATTTACCGAAGAACATTGTCGCAAACTTAAAATTCAAAATCCTGTAATATCAAAAGAGGATTTGGATAAGATTAAAAACCATGACAGCAGTCCTGATTACAAGGTTACTTCAATTTCAACATTGTATGAAATTTCAAAAGGCCGTAATGGTCTTGAAGAAGCGTTACAATCTGTATTGGACCAAGCATCCAAAGCAGTGGATGAAGGATCTAATATCATTATTCTGTCTGACCGTATGATCAGTTCTGAAATGGCGGCGATACCAGCCCTTTTATCTTGTTCCTTCATAAATAGTGGGCTAAGGACCTTAGGCAAGCGATCTAGATTAAGTATTATCATTGAATCAGCTGAACCGAGGGAAGTGCATCATTTTGCGCTCTTATTTGGTTTTGGAGCCAGTGCAATCAATCCCTATTTGGTGAATGAAATCATAGGAAAACAGCTAGAAGAGAACAAAATAACAGATTACACCTTTGACCAAGCCATTAAAAACTATAATAAAGCGGTTGGAAAAGGAATTCTCAAAGTGATGAATAAAATTGGTATTTCTACATTGAATTCCTATCGAGGTTCACAGCTATTTGAATGTATCGGAATCAACACCAAAGTGGTAGACCAATATTTTCCGAATACACCAACGAGAATTGAAGGCATTGGACTTTATGAAATTGAAAAAGAGATTGCCAAGAGACACGGCAAAGCCTTTAATCGTGATACCGTAGAGGGTAGCTTAGACTTAGAAATGGGCGGCGAATATCGATGGAGGCGTGATGGCGAAAAACACATGTTTAACCCTTTAAGCATCGCAAAACTGCAAAAAGCGGTACGAAATAATGAAAAAACGACCTATCAAGAATATGCAGAATTAGTCAACCAACAGTCTAAAAGCCTAATGACGATTAGAGGTTTGTTTGAATTCTCCAATTATGACCCAATTCCTTTAGATGAAGTAGAACCATGGACTGAAATTGTAAAAAGATTTAAAACAGGTGCTATGTCTTATGGCAGTATCAGCAAAGAAGCGCATGAGAATTTAGCCGTTGCCATGAACCGAATTGGAGGAAAAAGCAACTCAGGGGAAGGCGGTGAAGATGCGGAACGCTTTTACAAGAATCAATCCGGTGACTGGCGCAATAGTGCGATCAAACAAGTGGCCTCCGGTCGTTTTGGGGTGACTTCAAACTATTTGACCAATGCGCAGGAAATCCAAATAAAAATGGCGCAAGGAGCAAAACCAGGAGAGGGTGGCCAACTGCCAGGGCCCAAAGTGAATCCTGATATTGCAAAAACTAGAAATTCAACACCCTATGTTGGCTTGATTTCCCCTCCACCACATCATGATATATATTCCATTGAAGACTTATCACAGTTAATTTTTGACTTAAAGTCAGCAAATAGAGAAGCTCGCATCAATGTTAAATTAGTTTCAGAAGTAGGCGTAGGCACTATCGCCGCTGGAGTCGCAAAAGCAAAAGCAGATGTTGTGCTCATTTCCGGTTTTGATGGGGGCACAGGTGCTTCACCATTAACCTCTTTAAAACATGCAGGCCTCCCTTGGGAACTAGGCATAGCGGAGGCGCAGCAAACCTTGGTATTAAATGACTTGCGCAATCGCATTGTATTAGAATGTGACGGTCAATTAAAAACGGGGCGTGACGTCGCAATAGCCTGCCTTTTAGGTGCTGAAGAATTCGGTTTTGCAACGGCCCCGCTAGTAGCTTCAGGTTGTATTATGATGCGCGTATGCCACTTAAACACCTGCCCTGTGGGTATTGCCACACAAAATCCTGAATTGCGGAAAAAATTTAAAGGAAAACCGGAGCATGTGGTAAACTACATGTATTTCGTTGCGCAAGAGCTTCGGGAAATTATGGCTAAACTTGGATTCAAAACTGTTGACGAAATGGTAGGACAAGTACAAAAGCTCGATAGAAAAAAGGCGGTTGACCATTACAAATCGGCAGGGATTGATTTAACCCCAATTCTATATCAAGTTGATGTACCCGAAGGAACAAAATTTTACAATACGGAGAAGCAAGTCCACAACATTGAAAAATCAATTGAATTCGAGATTATCGCAAAAGCGCATCCTGCCTTGTTCAGAAAGGAAAAAATAACATTGGATTTCCTCATCCATAATACAGACCGCGCTGTTGGAGCAATTATAAGCAATGAAATTTCAAAAATATATGGTGCCGACGGGCTTCCCGAAAACACGTTAAAATTGAACTTCTCAGGTGCTGCAGGACAAAGTTTTGGCGCATTTGCCACAAAAGGATTAACCATGATCGTAAATGGCAATACCAACGATTATTTAGGAAAAGGCCTTTCGGGCGCAAAGCTTATCATTAAAGTTCCGGACAAATCAACCTTACAGCCAGAGGATAATGTCATTACAGGTAATGTAACCTTATATGGTGCTACCTCTGGGGAAGCCTATATCAACGGAAAGGCTGGTGAACGTTTTTGCGTTAGAAACTCAGGTGCAAAAGCAGTAGTTGAAGGTATTGGAGATCACGGTTGCGAGTACATGACAGGTGGTATTGCCGTAATTTTAGGTGAAGTTGGTAGAAATTTTGGTGCTGGTATGAGTGGTGGTATCGCTTATGTATTTGACAAGAACGAAACCTTTAAAAAGCGATGTAATTCAGAGTCTTTGAACTTACTTAAGGTAGATGAAGACAATGATATCAAAGAATTGCGGCAGCTTATTGAAAATCATTACAACGCCACCATTAGCCCATTAGCCCAGCATATTCTTGAAAACTGGGAAACATGCCTTCCTTTATTTGTGAAAATATTTCCAGAAGAATATCGGCAAGCTTTAGTAAGATTGGAAAACGAAAAAATAGAGACCTTATAATTTTAAAAAGATGGGAAAGACAACAGGATTTTTAGAATTTGAAAGACAGGACGAAAGTTATAAGCCGGTAAAAGAACGTATCCAAAATTACAAGGAGTTTACCAAACCCCTTAAAGAGGATGAACTTAAAAATCAAGGTGCGCGCTGTATGGATTGTGGAATTCCCTTTTGCCATAGTGGATGCCCTTTAGGAAATCTTATTCCTGATTTTAATGATGCCGTCTATCAAGGTAAATGGGAAAAAGCTACCAATATTCTTCATTCCACAAATAATTTCCCCGAGTTTACGGGCAGATTGTGTCCTGCTCCCTGTGAAGAGGCCTGTGTATTGGGAATCAATGAAGACCCTGTGTCTATTGAAAATATAGAAAAAAACATTGTTGAGACCGCATTTAAAAATGGATGGATTACGGCAAACCCACCTTTAAAACGAACTGACAAAAAGGTGGCAGTTATTGGCTCCGGACCTGCTGGACTGGCAGCAGCGCAGCAGCTGAATAGAGCAGGGCATCATGTTACTGTTTTTGAACGGGACGAAAAGGTAGGAGGACTATTGCGTTATGGTATTCCTGACTTTAAAATGGAAAAAAATGTTATTGACAGAAGGCTTCAAGTGCTACAGGAAGAAGGAATTGAATTTCAAACCGGTGTAAATGTTGGTATTGATATAAAAGCAGAAGAATTACAAGCTAACTTTGATGCCGTTGTGCTCTGTGGTGGCGCTACCATTCGAAGAACCCTACCTATTGAAGGATCAGATTTAAATGGAGTCGTACAGGCCATGGATTTTCTGCCACAAAACAACCGTAGAGTTGATGGCGTAAAAGAACTGGGAAAAGAAATTTTAGCTACCGACAAAGACGTTGTGGTCATAGGTGGTGGTGATACCGGTTCAGACTGTATTGGCACTTCTATTAGACAAGGGGCAAAATCAGTTTCCAATTTTGAAATTATGCCCATGGCAACGGCGGATCGTCCAACCAATCAACCTTGGCCTTTTTGGCCTATGCGCCTTAGAACAAGTTCTTCACACAAAGAAGGGGCCGAACGCTTTTTTAGTATTTCAACCAAAAAATTTATTGGCGACGACAAAGGAAACCTCAAAGCTCTGATTACGGCTGAAGTTACGTGGGAAATAATTCCAGGGCAAAGACCTAACTTGAAGGAAGTTCCAAACACAGAAAAAGAGTGGAAATGCGAATTGGCCCTATTAGCAATGGGCTTTACAGGTTCTGAGACGACCTTAGCTAAACAATTTGGACTGGAATTGGATCAAAGAACAAATATAAAAGCATCTGAACGAAATTATAAAACCAATGTGCCAGGGGTTTTTGTTGCTGGCGATCAACGTAGGGGACAATCATTGATTGTTTGGGCTATCTCTGAAGGCAGAGAAGCCGCACATCATATCGACAGCTACTTAATGGGAAGTTCAAACCTACCTTTAAAAGGTGATGGAGATTTACCAAGGGCTTAAAATTCAATTATTCAATAACGAGCTTTAAAGAAGTTAACGACCTAATAAATAAATTTAAGAATCGTAGGGTTCAATCGCTACTGGTTACGAGGTTTGAAAAGTATTCATCTGCCTGATTACCTAACCTGAAACCACTTTTTCACTTTAGATTTTCAATCTTAAAATTTTTGTTCAACCAGTATTCATCGGTTTTAAACCCATAGGCCGATGGCTTATAGTCCCCTATCAAATCTACGTTAGCCCGCTCAGGCACTTTTTCTCCCATGGCCCAAAAAACACCATTAACCAAAAGCCGGCGCACACTTTCATTTAATAAATCTGAAGCAGCCCCTATAGTTGAAGTAAAAGCCTTTCCTTTCTGACCACCGGGAATTTGATAACTTTTTGTCCATGCTATGGGCATTAAAGTTTCATTCACCCTTAAACCCTCATTATTTTTGGTTGCCAAGGTACTATCCGTAGGTTTCATACCAAAAAACACATCGTCCTCTTCATAGTCTCCTTCCCTATCAATTACTTGCCCTAAAACAATGGGCTTGCTATCATCTGGCAAGGGCAATCTCACTCCATAAACATCTGTTGGTCCCCAAATACTTCCACTCTCAATACCATAGGCTATAGGACGTGCTTTAGCATTCATGGCCAGTATACCACGAGTGCTTTGGTGTTTGTGATGCCCATGGTGTGTATGCCATTTTTCCCCTAAAACCAAGCGCCCAAAACCGTCAATCCATTCTGTTTTATCCCCTTGATAATAATTTCCATAATGTTTAAATTTAGATAAGGAGTCTTTTTGAAAATTGAAAGCATGTGTTGCCGTTCTGATTGCAACTATTGGTTTGCCTTCTTTTAAGTAGTCTTCAAAATACTGCATCTGTTTATCTGGCAATGCCCTAAACCGCGTAAACAACACCATCATATCTGCGGTAGCCAACACTTCTAAGCCTTCAATATTTTTAGTATAATTTGGATTAATAATTCCTAGTTTCTCTGGATGCTGTGCAAAAAGCACGGTACACTTAAAACCATGATGTGTAGCTAATATTTTAGCGAGTTGCGGCAAGGCCTCCTCCGAACGATATTCCTCGTCTCCACTTACCAAAACAATGTGTTTTGCATCTTTATCCTCCTCACCAAAGATGAGCCATGGCTTGGCGGTCTCAACATGGGGTTCCTTATCTTTTTTTTGTTCCCTTTTATCTGCGCAAGAAATTACAACTAGACCAAAGAGTGCAAGAAGAAGTGCTTTTTTCATTACATCTTATTTAGAATTAAGCTAAAAGTAAACTTTGTTCTCTCAATATAAAACATTCGATTTTAAAATAACTAAAACCTATTTTTTGTGAGTAAGGTTCTGCAACTTTTAAAAAATCATCAAAATCAACATGCTACACAGAGAAGATTTTATGTAAGTTTAAAAGAATATTAGCACTTTATAACATAAAACAAACCTATGAGAACTTCGAAAATAATCGCACAAATAGTATTTTTTGCAATTATTTTCTTGGCCTGCGAAAAGAAAAACGATTCGATACTCCCGCTAAAAAAGAATGACCATATCGTTTTAATAGGTAATAATCTTGCTTCAAGAATGTTGAATTTTGGTCATTTTGAAACCGAGATGCATTTGCGTTATCCTGACAGTTCATTATTTATTAGAAATATGGCAGACCCAGGAAATACGGCCGGATTTCGACCACACTCCTCTAGAAAGCTACCATGGGCATTTCCTGGTGCTGAGAAGTTTTATCAAAATGAACTTAAGAATACATCAGGCAGTCAAGGTTTTTTTCCAACGGAAGACGAATGGTTGACGAATTTAGAAGCAGATGTAATTCTTGCTTTCTTTGGTTACAATGAATCGTTTCAGGGAGCATCAGGCTTACAGAATTTCAAAGAGGAACTACATGCCTTTATAGAGCATTCGCAAAAGCAAGACTATAATGGAACGTCTTCTGCACAATTGGTTTTAGTTTCCCCAATTGCTTTTGAAGATTTATCCTCAAAAATGGATTTACCCAATGGCATCAAAGAGAATAAAAATCTGAAATTGTATACGGAGGCAATGCGAGAAGTTGCAACTCAAAATAAGGTTCCATTTATAGATGCCTTTACCGCAAGCCAAACATGGATGAATACTGACAGTGCTATAACTGCCGATGGATTTCAATTGAATGATCACGGGTATCGTAAATTCTCAAAATTCTTGGCAGATTCACTATTCGGTATAGAAGCTGTAGTTGCTGAGGCCTATCGAACAAAGGTTCACAGCACTGTGATGGAGAAAAACTGGTTTTGGCATAATGAGATAAAATTACCTAACGGTGTTCATGCATGGGGGCGTCGTTACGACCCATTTGGGCCAGATAACTATCCTTTTGAAAAGGAAAAAATAAACCAAATGATTGCTATTCGTGATACGGCAATATGGCATGCTGCTAGGGGTAAAGTCTTTGATTTGGCTGAGGCAGATGCTAAAACCACGAACCTCCCTCCTATTAAATCAAACTACGACCCAGGGATGGGTAATGTAAAAGAGGGCTATAAATACGGACAAGATGCTTTGGATAGAATCAAAGTCGCTCCAGGATATAAATTGGAACTTTTCGCATCGGAAAAGGAATTTCCAGACTTGGCAAATCCTGTTCAGATGTCATTTGATAATAAAGGAAGGCTTTGGGTTGGCGTAATGCCATCATATCCGCACTACAAACCGGGGGATAAAAAACCAGAGGATAAATTAATTATTCTTGAAGATACCAACAATGATGGGAAGGCCGATAAGCAAACCACCTTTGTTGATAATTTGAACTTGGTGATTGGTTTTGAATTTGCCCCAGACGGGGTTTATGTATCGCAAGGAACGAATCTTGTTCTCTTAAAAGATACGGATGGCGATGACAAAGCAGATGAAAAAGAAATTATTTTAAGCGGATTTGATGACCACGATACACACCATACCGCAGGTGCCTTCGCGGCAGACCCATCTGGAGCAATTTATATGGGCGAAGGGGTGTTTTTGCACACGAATGTGGAAACCGCTTATGGAACAGTTCGCGCAACAAACGGTGGGTTTTATAGATACAGTCCGCAACGACATCATTTGGAACGTACGGCTCAACTGCCAATACCCAACCCTTGGGGAATAGCATTTGACTAATGGGGACAACCTTTCTTTGCCCATACCTCAGGACCTGATATGACTTGGATGACTCCTGGAACCATAAAGCCCCGTTATGGACAATCGAGTCCAAACCCCAAGAATTTGATTCAAGAGGAGCATCGTGTGCGGCCAACTTCAGGATTAGAGTTTATTCATAGTCGCCATTTTCCAGACGAAGTTCAAGGCGATTTCATTATCCACAATACGATTGGTTTTTTAGGCACAAAGCAACACAGTATGGAAGATGACCCTAATAGTTCTGGCTATGTTAGTAAGCATCGACAAGATTTAGTGACTTCTACCGATACTAATTTTCGTCCCGTTGACATGGAATTTGCTCCTGATGGCTCTTTGTATTTTCTAGATTGGCACAATGTTTTAGTCGGTCACATGCAGCACAATGCGCGTGACCCCTTGCGCGACCACGTGCATGGTCGAATATATCGAATCACATATCCGTCTAGGCCTTTGGTAAAACCCGTAAAAGTAGCAGATGCTTCCATAGATGAACTACTTGACAACTTAAAACTACCAGAATTCAGGACACGCTATCGTACTAAAAGGGAATTGAGAGCAAGGGATTCTGAAAAGGTATTGTCCAAGTTGACCAATTGGGTAAGCACTTTGGATAAAAGTGATGCACGATATGAACATCATGTTTTGGAGGCTTTATGGGTAAGTTGGGGATTGAATAAAGTGGATACAGTCCTATTGAACCAAATGTTAGCCGCAAAAGATTTCAGAGCACGAACCGCTGCAGTGAAGGTATTACGCTATTCGGGACATCAAATAGAGAACCAATCAGAGTTATTACTGGCCGCTGCGCGCGACGAAAATTCCCGGGTTCGGTTGGAAGCATTTGTGGCCGGTTCATGGCTTAATAAAGAAAAAGGATTGGCTATTTTGGAAGCTGCAGGTGAAATGCCTTTAGATAGTTGGATGGAAAAATCGCTCGAAGCAGCCTTAGCACATATTCAAGGCGTCAATATTGGCCAAAACGCCAGTGGAGGCACAAAGACCGATTTGGTCGGAGAAGCAAAAAAGCTATTTATCAAAGGAGAGGAAATCTATAATCGAGAAGGCTTTTGCGTGACTTGCCACCAACCTGATGGTTTAGGTTTAAGTGCCTCGCAATTTCCACCACTTGCTAAATCCCCTTGGGTTACTGGAAATGAAGAACGCCTTATCAAATTAACCTTACACGGACTAATGGGACCCCTAGAATTAATGGGGAAAAACTATCCCGGTCAAGTACCGATGACACCCTATGGTGGTATGTTAAATGATGAAGAAATAGCCTCTGTCTTGACTTTTGTGAGAAATGCGCATGGCAACAAAGCAAATCCAATTTCACCTGAAAAAGTTAAAAAAGTTAGGGAAGCAACAAAAAATAAGGAAGGATTTTATACACCAGCAGAATTATTGAAAGAACATCCTATGGAATAAACCCATCCTCTGATGCTTTGTTCCGCATTCACCTTTTTGATTTTATGGACTAAAAAAGCCCCTTTCATTACTGAAAGGGGCT
>CAYGUO010000105.1:0-10758 GCA_964353095.1 uncultured Flavobacteriaceae bacterium
GCCCATGGACAGATATTACAAGCAAATATCTTGTAGGATCTAAACATAAAGGTATCGTTAGAAACTTTACCAATTTTGGTGTGTTTGTTGAAATGGAAGAAGGTATTGATGGGTTGATTTATATCTCAGATTTATCTTGGACCAAAAAAATCAAACATCCATCAGAATTCGTAAATGTTAGCGATACGCTTGAGGTTGAAGTTCTTGAATTGGACGTAGAAGGCAGAAAATTAAGCCTTGGTCACAAGCAGACTACTGAAAACCCATGGGATAAATACGAAACTGAATTTGCTGAGGGTACTATTCACAAAGCATCAGTCAGTGACATCGTTGATAAAGGCGCGACAGTTATCTTTAATGAAGATATTGTTGGCTTTATTCCTTCACGTCACATGGAAAAAGAAGATGGTAAGAAAATCACTAAAGGAGAAGAAGTTGAATTCAAGATTATTGAGTTCAATAAAGACTTCAAACGAGTGGTTGCCAGCCATACAGCATTGTTTAGAGAGGAAGAAGAGCGTAATGTAAAAGCTGCCAAAAAGAAAATGGCCGCTTCTGCTGACGCCGCTGCACCTACATTAGGTGATGCTAACTCTGCTTTACAAGCATTGAAAGAGAAAATGGAAGCAGGCGCTAAGAAAAAGTAATTCTTTCCATTACTAAATTTTAGAACCCTTGATGGATTAATCCATCAAGGGTTCTTCTTTTCTACGCCATCCTATAAGAATTCACTACTTTTGTACTTTAAACGCATCGGTAGTTTAGCCTATGAGCCAAAAAGTACTGCTTTCCGCCAAAGAAATTCATATCATACTTCATCGTTTGGCTTGTCAACTATTAGAAAATCATCTTGATTTTTCAAACACTGTTTTAATTGGTATTCAACCAAGAGGTGTTTTTCTTGCACAGCGGCTTACCAAACTTTTAAAAGAAGACTATAAAGTAAAAAATATTGCTCTTGGTACGTTGGATATCACCTTCTATCGTGATGATTTTAGGCGAAGCGATAAAATTTTAGAAGCTGATGTTACAAAAATTGACTTTTTGGTAGAAAATAAAAAAGTGGTCTTCATTGACGATGTATTATATACGGGGAGAAGTATACGGGCAGCATTAACCGCAGTGCAGTCCTTTGGAAGACCACAAGAAATTGAACTGTTAACATTAATAGATAGGCGGTTTAGTAGGCATTTACCCATTCAGCCCAACTATAGAGGCAGGCAAGTAGATGCCATAAACGAAGAAAAAGTTAAGGTAATGTGGGCTGAAAATGACGGTGAAGATGTGGTTTATTTAATTAGTAAATAAGATATGAGTGAACTGAGTGTCAATCATTTATTAGGGATTAAATATCTAAACAAAAAAGATATTGACCTTATTTTTGAAACGGCAGATCATTTTAAGGAAGTCATTAATAGGTCTATAAAAAAGGTGCCTACGCTAAGGGATATTACCATAGCGAATATCTTTTTTGAAAACAGTACCCGAACTAAACTCTCATTTGAACTTGCTGAAAAAAGACTTTCTGCGGACGTTATCAACTTTTCGGCGTCACAATCTTCGGTAAAAAAGGGAGAAACCCTGATAGATACGGTAAATAATATCTTATCAATGAAAGTTGATATGGTAGTGATGCGACATCCTAATCCAGGAGCCGGAGTTTTTCTTTCTAAACATGTAAAAGCTTCTATTGTAAATGCAGGTGATGGAGCTCATGAACACCCTACCCAGGCCTTACTTGACTCCTATTCCATAAAAGAGAAGTTAGGTGATGTTGCTGGGAAGAATGTTGTGATAGTTGGAGATGTTTTACACTCAAGAGTGGCATTGTCAAATATTTTCGCACTAAAATTACAAGGGGCCAATGTTAAGGTTTGTGGACCTAAAACTTTGATGCCAAAATATATTGAGTCTTTAGGGGTATCCGTTGAAACAAATTTAATAAAGGCGTTGGAATGGTGTGATGTAGCAAACATGCTCCGAGTACAAAATGAACGGATGGACATTAGTTATTTTCCGACCACAAGGGAGTACACGCAGCAGTTTGGGGTAAATAAAGAAATTCTGAACAATCTTAAAAAGGAAATAGTAATCATGCATCCAGGACCTATTAACAGGGGAGTAGAGATTACTAGTGACGTAGCAGATTCAGACCAATCCGTGATATTGGAACAAGTAGAAAATGGTGTTGCCATACGTATGGCGGTCATCTATTTATTGGCTTCTAAAATTAAGTAATCATGATTTTTGATAAAGAAGGAAATACAACCATAGTTTTTCAAGAAGATATTGACTTAAAGACTTTCTTGGACAATCTGGAAGAAGGTTACGACAAAATCAAACACGACAATATCATAGTAAACCTATTTTCTTTTAAAAGTTTAAATGCTAACGATATATTAGAATTTTTGAAGATATCCAATCAACATAGAAGTACTAACAAATCCTTTGTTTTGGTAACTGACAAAGTTTCTTATGACGAAGTACCGGAAGAAATTCATGTGGGCCCCACAATACAAGAAGCAAAAGATATTATTGAGATGGAAGAGATTGAACGTGACCTGGGTTTATGAAAGTAAAAATCCTTGGTTGTTATTCAGCTACACCACGAACACTTAACAATCCGACCGCTCAGGTTTTAGAAATTAGAAACCATCTTTTTTTAATTGATTGCGGCGAAGGAACCCAAGTTCAATTGCGAAAGACCAAGGTAAAGTTCACTCGAATCAAGCATGTTTTTATTTCTCATTTGCATGGTGACCATTTTTTTGGTTTACCCGGATTGATTTCCACCTTTAGATTGTTAGGTCGCGAGTCTGAATTGCATATATATGGCCCAAAAGGGATTAAAGAAGCTATCACTCTTTTTCTAAAGCTTGGCGATTCATGGACCAACTACCCTTTAATTTTTCACGAGTTAGTATCTAAAGATGCTGAATTGTTATATGAAGATGATAATGTTACCGTTGAAACTATTCCGTTATATCATAGGGTATATACCAATGGCTTCTTGTTTAAAGAAAAACTAGCCCCTAGAACATTGGATATTGATGCGGTTACTAAATATGGTATCGATAAAAGCCAGTTCAACAATATCAAGAATGGAAAGGATATTATACTTGATGATGGTAGGCAAGTTTCAAATAAGGAGATTACCTTAGAGCCACCTAAAGCTAAAAGCTATGCCTTTTGCAGTGATACCGTGTATAAAGAAGATATTGTGCCCCAAATTAAAAACGTTGATTTGCTTTATCACGAATCCACGTTCTTAGAAAGTGAGAAAAGCTTATGTGCCAAAACAAAGCATTCAACCGCCATGCAGGCTGCGTTAATTGCAAAAAAAGCTAATGTGGGCAAACTAATTCTTGGGCATTATTCCACGAGATATAAGTCATTGAATGTATTTAAAGAAGAGGCTCTACTTACATTTAAAAATGTAGAATTAGCTGAAGATGGAAAAATCATTCTTCCATAATTTCAAACAAAATTGATTGATATTTTATCTTCTCCCATCTTTTGTAGAACTTTGATACACTATGCAAAAAGACTTAAGCAATTATCGAAAATCGTACAATAAAAGCGAACTTATAGAAGAAACAATTTTGGAGAATCCTCTAGAGCAGTTTCAAAAATGGTTTTATGAGGTAGAGGCTTCAGGCGGCGTTGATGAAGCGAACGGAATGATGATTTCTACTATTGGGTTAGATGGCTATCGTAAAAATAGGGTAGTGTTAATGAAGAAATATACCCATGAAGGATTCATTTTTTATACCAATTATGAAAGTGAAAAAGGTAAGGCCATAGCGAATAATCCAGTAGTATGTTTGTCTTTCTTTTGGCCCAATTTAGAGCGACAAATTATTGTCAAAGGAAAAGCCGAAAAGATTGCTAAAAATTTATCGGATGGTTATTTTGAATCTCGCCCTGCAGGCAGTCGTTTAGGCGCAATAGTATCTGAGCAAAGTGAAGTGGTAAGTTCTAGGGAAGTACTTGAGAAAAGGTTGAAAAAATTAGAAGAAGAATATGAAGGCAAAGAAATTGAACGACCGGAAAAATGGGGTGGATATTTGGTAAGACCCACCTCTTTGGAATTTTGGCAAGGTCGCCCCAATAGGCTTCATGATAGAATACGATATAGTTTACAAGAAGACTATCACTGGAAAATTGAACGCTTACAGCCCTGATTCTAAATTTAACGCTAATACCATTCAGTAAATGAAAACCATCGTTTTTATAAGACACGGAAAATCTTCATGGGATTATCAAGTTCCTGATAAAGACAGGCCACTTAAAGAACGGGGAATTCATGATGCCAATCTTGTTTCAGCGGAGTTGAAAATAAGAAATTTAAAGCTTGATTTTGCTTTTTCAAGCCCCGCCAATAGAGCATTACATACCGCAATGATAGTATTGCGAAATTTAAACTATGACTTGGATAATTTTAAGGTCTGCAACGATCTTTATGATTTTTCTGGGGAAAGTACTCTATCGTTCTTAAAGGGAGTGGCTGATGAACTAAACACTATTATCATTTTTGGTCATAATTATGCCTTTACATCACTTGTAAATACGCTTGGAGATACCTATATTGAGAATGTTCCTACTTCAGGATTGGTTGAAATACAATTTAATGTAAATCAATGGAGTAGAATAGAAAAAGGTGCTACAGTTAAAACAATTTTTCCAAAAGAATTACGATAGAACATGATAAAAGCCAAAAACGATTACATAAATAGGGAAATTAGTTGGTTACACTTTAATGATCGTGTACTACAAGAAAGTGCTGACAAAGATGTTCCTTTAATTGAGCGGCTTCGTTTTTTAGGAATTTTCAGTAACAATCTTGACGAGTTCTTTAAGGTGCGTTATGCCACTGTAAAACGAATTGTAGATGCAGGAAAATCTGGAAAAAGTGTGCTTGGTGGCGAAGTTGCCAAAGACTTACTGGAGGAGATTACCAAAAATGTGATACAACTACAAGCCAAAAGTGGAGAAATTTTAAATGAGATTGAAGAAGAACTTGAAAAGGAGAATATTTTTTTAATCAATGAAACAGAGGTTGACGATTCGCAATCAGAGTTTGTTATAAATTATTTTTATAAAGAAGTTAATCCTCAGTTAATTACCATCATACTTAACAATTTAGCTGAATTTCCGAACCTAAAGGACACGGCTGCTTACTTAGCGGTACGTATGTTGTTAAAGGGCGAGAACAAGCTGGGAATAACGGAAAAAGGAATTCAATATGCCTTGATTGAAATTCCAAAAAAGCTAAAAAGGTTTGTGGTGCTGCCTATAAAAGAGGGTAAAAATTACATCATGATGGTTGATGATGTGATAAGGTTTTCCATGAATAAAATCTTCAGTATGTTTGAGTATGAAGGTATCTCTTCACATATGATTAAGATTACAAGAGATGCCGAGCTTGATATGGATAATGATTTGAGCAAAAGTTTTATTGAAAAAATATCTTCAAGCGTTGACAATAGAAAAGTGAGCAACCCAGTGCGCTTTGTTTATGATAAGAGTATCAAAATGGATACGCTTAGGTTTTTGAAAGATAAGATGAACATTGAAGAGACGGATAGTGTTATTCCTGGTGGACGTTATCATAATAGACGTGACTATATGGGTTTTCCAAGTTTAGGGAGGGATGACCTGCAATACCAGAAAATAACCCCGCTTGCGGTCAAAGATTTTAATTTAAATGGAAGTATTCTAGAGCAAATAGCGGTCAAAGATTATATGCTATATACGCCCTACCATACGTATTCATATGTAATTAATTTTCTCAAAGAAGTTGCCTTAGACCCTAAGGTAAGGCGTATTAAATTAACGGTATACCGTTTAGCCAACAATTCACAGGTTGCTGCGGCGCTTATTAATGCAGCTAAAAACGGTAAAGAGGTAACCGTTCAAATTGAACTGCAGGCACGTTTTGACGAACAGGCAAATATTAAATATGCAAATCAATTTCAAGAAGAAGGAATTAAATTGATTTTTGGAATACCAGGGCTAAAAGTGCATACTAAAGTGTGTTTTATTGAACGTGAAGAGCCAGCTGGTTTAAAACGGTACGGTTTTATAAGCACTGGTAACTTTAATGAGTCCACTGCTAAAATTTATACTGACTATACCTTATTTACTGCCCATGATGAGATTCTTAAAGACGTCAACAGGGTATTTGATTTTTTTGATGTTCCTTATAAAATTAATAAGTACAAGCATTTAATTGTTTCCCCACATTATACAAAAAGCGTATTTTCTAAATTAATTGATGATGAAATTGCTAGTGCAAAAGCTGGAAGGCCCGCTTTTATCAAAATAAAGATGAATAGCTTTACCTCTTATAAAATGGTTGATAAGCTGTATGAGGCAAGCAGGGCAGGGGTGAAAATACAAATGATTATTAGAGGTATATGTTGTTTGGTTCCTGGAGTTAAAGATATGAGCGAGAATATTGAAGCAATAAGCATTGTCGATAAATTCTTAGAACATCCTAGGGTATTTATTTTTGGAAATGATGGTAACCCTAAAATATATATATCATCTGCTGATTGGATGACACGAAATATCGATTATCGTGTTGAGGTAGGATGTCCTATTTATGAGAAAGACCTTAAACAAGAAATTTTAGATACTTTTGAAATTTCATGGAATGACAATGTAAAAGGGAGGATTTTTTCTGATAAACATGATAATGCCTATCGGCGAAATGATAAACCCAAAATCAGGTCGCAATTTGAAATTTATGAGTATTACCGGAAAAAGCTGGAAAGTTAAATCTTATCCGTGAATACTTTCTTTTTGGCCAAGGTCTTTCATGATTTTAGCCTCGTAAGCCAACAGTGCTTCCCATTTTTGATCAACCTCGGTTCTATCTCCATATTCTCTTGCAAACTTTAAGAACATGGTATAATGGCCCGCTTCGCTTATCATAAGTTTTCTATAGAATTCGGCAAGTTTTTTGTCTTTTAGCTCCTCTGAAAGTAACCTAAATCGTTCACAACTTCGAGCTTCTATTAAGGCTGCGTATAAAAGCCTATGTATGAGCTGTGTTGTTCTACTTCCTCCTTTTGGAAAAAACTTTAACAGGGCAACCACATAGTCATCTTTACGATCACGCCCCAGTGTATTCCCCCGTTCAATAATTAAGTCGTGTACCATCTTAAAATGCCCCATTTCCTCGCGTGATAAAGCAATCATTTCTTTGGTAAGCTCCGTATATTCAGGAAAAGAGACAATCAGGGAAATAGCCGTGCTTGCTGCTTTTTGCTCACAGTAAGCATGGTCGGTCAATATTTCATCAATATTTTTTTCTACGATGTTAACCCATCTGGGGTCAGTGGGTAGTTTAAGTCCTAGCATTGTTAACGTCTTTTTGAAGTTCAAAGATACAAGTAATAGGGTTTTGTAGGCAATATATGGCGCTAACTATAGTTATATTTGTGTATAAATTTTCGCGGAAAAATAAGGTTATTTAATGCATTATTCAAATTCTATCAACTCCTTATCAAAACTCTTTGAACATAATCTTACAACTGATTCAAAAGGCTGGTTGTCAACTAAGGTAGAAGAAATTATAGTGGAGCGTTCCACAAAAAAACTGTATTTAACCTATACACTATGTAGCTCAAAAATTGATAAAACTAGAATTGATTTTGATGGATTTGAACAGGATAGTATTGTCAATCATTTAAGAATTAAGAATGCCAACACTCTAGAATTAGCCCGAATATTTTTATTGATTAAAATATTGGAAGTTGAGCATGTTTTTTTTAAGGATAAAGTAGTTAATTTAATACAAGTTGCTGACACACAAGAATTAGAAACTTTTTTAAATTATCTAATACTACTGCCAAACGCTAAGGATTTTATTTTTGTAGCAGTTGAAGCTTTGCGTACAAATATTGCAACTGTTTTTGATGCAATTGCATTGGATAATCCATATCCTAGTTTATATTTTAATGAACAACAATGGAATCAAATGTATTTAAAAGCTGCTTTTATGAAGCGGGATTTATCACGAATAGTTGCTGTAGATCAGATGGGAAATCAGGATTTGTCAAGAATTATATCTGATTATGCTCATGAACGTTGGGCAGCTTCACGTGATATTGACCCGGAATTTTGGAGACCAGTGTCAAATTCTATTATAGAAACTATTTTGGAGGATATTAAACGCCTTTTTAATAGTGATAATGTACAAGAAAATAGAGCTGCAGCTTTAGTTTGTTTTTATGCTGATAAAAAGGAAGCTCAACAGCTTTTAAAAAAATATCCAGCATTAGAAAAACAATTGAAAAATGGCTCCCTTACTTGGGATAACTTTAAAAATTGATTATGGAAGAGAAATTACATTTTATTGACCCACATATTCATATGACTTCAAGAACAACTGATGACTATGAAGCAATGGCAAAAGCTGGTATTGTTGCTATTATTGAACCATCTTTTTGGATGGGTCAACCTAGAACCCAAGTAGGTTCTTTTCAAGATTATTTTAGCAGTTTAGTGGGATGGGAAGCTTTTAGGGCGAGCCAGTTTGGAATCAAGCATTACTGTACAATTGGCCTTAATTCGAAGGAAGCAAATAATGAGGCATTGGCAGAACAGGTAATGGAATTACTACCACTTTATCTGCATAAAGATAATGTTGTTGCAATAGGTGAGATTGGTTATGATGACCAAACCCCAGTTGAAGATAAATACTTTCGCGAGCAGTTGGAACTCGCCAAAGAATTTGGGATGATGGTGCAGGTACATACCCCTCATCGAGATAAAAAAGCAGGAACGATTAAAAGTATGGAAGTTTGTTTGGAGCATGGGCTTGATCCTGGCAGTGTAATTATTGACCATAATAATGAAGAAACGGTGCAAGAAGTACTAGATAGAGGATTTATAGCAGCCTTTACGATTTATCCTAAAACCAAAATGGGTAACGAACGGATGGTTGAAGTAGTAAGAAAATTTGGTAGCACCAATATTATAGTTGATAGTTCTGCAGATTGGGGAGTAAGTGATCCCCTAGCAGTACCTAAAACTGCTAATTTGATGCTGCAAAGAGGAATACCCAGAGAAGACGTTATAAAGACTTGTTACCAAAACGCTTTGGAAACTTTTGGCAAGTCTGGTAAAATGAAAGAGGAGCATTGGTTAAATCCCACCTCAATTGACCAACGAAAACTCTTTAATGATAATAGTGTACTTCGCGGACAAGAACCAAAGGTAGAAGACGATAAAATTGTATAATGAATTCTAGATTAAAGGGGTTCTTACAATTATGTAGACCGGCTAATTTGCCTACGGCAGCTGCAGATGTATTAGCTGGACTTGCCTTAGCAGGCTTTTTTGCTAGTAAAGACTTATCATTAATTGATAATGGTTTATTATTAGTATTGTCATCAGTATTTTTATATGCAGGAGGTGTAGTGCTCAACGATGTTTTTGACGTTGAACTAGATAAATTAGAGCGACCAGAACGACCAATACCGAGTGGATTAATCAAACTAAAAGAGGCTAGAGTTTTTGGAACTAGCTTACTAATATTAGGCATTGTTGTTGCTTTTTTAGTTTCGACTGTTAGTGGTTTTGTTGCAACGATATTAGCAGTATTAATTTTGTTGTACGATAGTTTTTCAAAAAAATATAGTTCTCTAGGTCCTTTTAATATGGGACTATGTAGAGGGTGTAATCTCCTTTTGGGCATTTCAGTTTTTGGGCATTTCAACAACATCATATATGTAATTATCCCAATAATCTATATAGCCGCAATAACTATGGTAAGTCAAGGTGAGGTTCACGGCAAAAACAAAAGAAATATTGTTTTAGCTGCATTTTTATATGCTATTGTTGTTTTACTACTCATCTTTTTTAATAGTACAACAATTGGACTGACAGTTATGAGTTATTTATTTACGGGTGTTTTTGTTTTAACAATTGGTATCCCTTTATTCAACGCGTATCAGAACAACACTCCGGCAAATATTAAGAAAGCCGTAAAAGCCGGTGTAATTTCTATTGTATTATTAGACGCAGCAATTGCAGTACCTTTTTCTAATATTTTGGTTGGCCTATGCATAGTGTTATTATTTCCAATTTCTATACTATTAGCTAGAGTGTTCGCAGTAACTTAATTGAGACTTATGAATCTTAATACAATATCACAATCTTTTTCGGTCAACTATAATTACAAGTTGCACTTCACTAATGGTCTTTTTGATTTGTTAAACCCTTTGTTTTTAAATATCATTAAAGAATATCAAAAAGAGGGGGCGGTGAAAATGATTGTGGTCGTTGACCAACAGGTTATTGCTACTAATAAAAATTTATTAAAGGCTATTGAAAGTTACTCCTCAAAGTATTCTAAACATATTGACGTAAAAGAAATCATACCTGTCATTGGTGGGGAAGCTAGTAAAAACGAGCAAACCAATGTAGAACTGATTTGGAAAGCAATAAACGAAAAAAGTATTTGTAGGCATTCTTTTGTCGTAGTTATTGGTGGTGGTGCTGTAATTGATATGGCTGGATATTCTGCTGCTACAGCCCATAGGGGTGTGAAGCTAATTAGAATACCAACAACGGTATTAGCCCAAAACGATGCAGCGGTTGGGGTTAAAAACAGTGTCAATTCCTTTGATAAAAAGAACTTTATTGGAACGTTTGCTTTGCCTTATGCCATAATTAATGATTTAGATTTTTTAAAAACCTTAGAAAGACGTGATTGGATTGCAGGTACTGCAGAAGCCCTTAAGG
>CAYGUO010000106.1:0-10711 GCA_964353095.1 uncultured Flavobacteriaceae bacterium
ATATTATTAAGAATCCGTGTTAATAATTTTTTTAATAAACTCTTTTTAACGTGATCATCAACCCTTCATTTTCTGTATATTGCCACGATGTTTTAACCACAAAAAAGAATAAGATTTTAGCATGGCTGAAGGAGAAAAATTGATACCAATTAATATCGACGATGAGATGAAATCTGCCTACATTGATTATTCAATGTCGGTCATTGTGTCACGTGCTCTGCCAGATGTCAGAGATGGTTTGAAACCTGTTCATAGAAGGGTGCTTTATGGAATGCACGAACTTGGGGTAAGATCGGGTAGTGCCCATAAAAAATCTGCTCGTATCGTTGGAGAGGTTTTAGGTAAATATCACCCACATGGTGATACATCGGTATATGATAGTATGGTGCGTATGGCACAAGAGTGGAGTTTGAGGTATATGTTGGTCGATGGCCAAGGTAACTTTGGCTCTGTAGATGGTGATAGTCCTGCTGCGATGCGTTACACCGAGGCAAGAATGCGCAAAATTGCGGATGAGATGCTTGCTGATATCGATAAGGATACGGTTGATCATCAATTAAACTTTGATGATTCTTTAAAAGAACCGACGGTATTGCCCACACGTATTCCAAATTTACTGGTCAATGGCGCATCTGGTATTGCGGTTGGTATGGCAACAAACATGCCTCCACATAACCTTTCCGAAGTTGTTGATGGTACCATTGCGTATATCGATAACAATGACATTGAAATTGATGAGCTAATTACCCATATCAAAGCTCCTGATTTTCCAACGGGTGGTATAATCTATGGATATGATGGTGTTAAAGAGGCTTTTCATACGGGTAGGGGTAGAGTCGTTATGCGGGCAAAAGCAACTTTTGAAGAAGTTCAAGGCCGCGAATGTATTATCGTTACAGAAATACCATATCAAGTCAACAAGGCTGATATGATCAAGAAAACGGCTGATTTAATCAATGATAAAAAGATTGAGGGAATTTCAACTATTCGTGACGAGTCTGACCGAAAGGGAATGCGTATCGTTTATATTATTAAAAGAGACGCTATACCTAATATAGTGCTTAATATGCTGTACAAGTATACAGCGTTACAGTCCTCTTTTAGTGTTAATAATATTGCCCTGGTAAAGGGGAGACCTCAAATGCTCAACCTTAAGGAAATGATTCATCATTTCGTTGAACATAGGCATGAGGTGGTTGTTAGGCGTACACAATTTGAATTGAAAAAGGCTGAAGACCGCGCGCATATACTTGAAGGGTTAATTATTGCATCAGATAATATAGATGAGGTAATCGCCATTATCAGAGCTTCCTCAAATGTGGACGAGGCGCGTAACAGTTTAATGGAGCGCTTTAAGCTGACAGAGATTCAAGCAAAAGCAATAGTTGAAATGCGTTTGCGCCAGTTAACTGGTTTAGAACAAGATAAGCTGCGTGAAGAGTATGATGCACTACTTTTGACCATTGAAGACCTAAAAGACATTCTTGACAAGAAAGATAGAAGAATGCAGATTATCAGAGATGAGCTGCAAGAAGTTAAAGATAAGTATGGTGATGAGCGTCGCTCAATCATCAACTTTGCCGGTGGTGATTTAAGTATGGAAGATATGATACCCGATGAGCAAGTGGTCATCACTATTTCACATGCAGGATATATTAAGCGTACTCCATTGACCGAATATAAAACCCAAAATAGGGGTGGCGTTGGTCAAAAAGCTTCTTCTACGAGAACAGAAGATTTCTTGGAACACCTTTTTGTAGGTACCAATCACCAATATATGTTGTTTTTCACCCAAAAAGGAAAATGCTTTTGGATGCGGGTTTATGAAATTCCGGAAGGAAGCAAAACATCAAAAGGTCGGGCAATTCAGAATCTTATCAATATTGAAACAGAAGATAAGGTCAAAGCATTTATCTGCACGCAAGATTTAAAAGATGAGGATTACGTTAATAGTCATTACGTTATCATGGCCACCAAAAAAGGAACGGTCAAGAAAACATCTTTAGAGCAATATTCAAGACCCCGTCAAAATGGTATTAATGCCATTACCATAAAAGAAGGTGACGAGCTATTGGAAGCTAAGTTAACAACAGGTACCAGTCAAATATTCCTTGGTTTAAAATCTGGAAAAGCCATTCGCTTTGAAGAAGGCAAAACAAGACCGATGGGCAGAAACGCATCTGGTGTTAGGGGTATTTCATTAGCCAATGAAAATGATGAAGTAATCGGTATGGTCTCCGTTCATAATTTTGAAGATAATATACTGGTTGTATCTGAAAATGGCTATGGTAAAAGATCCAACATAGATGATTATCGCGTAACTAATAGAGGCGGTAAGGGAGTAAAAACTATTTCTATTACCGATAAAACAGGAGGATTGGTCGCTATTAAGAATGTTACCGATACGGATGACCTAATGATCATCAACAAATCAGGCATAGCTATTAGAACAAGTGTTGAAGACTTAAGGGTTATGGGTCGTGCAACACAAGGTGTCAAACTTATCAATATAAAAGGGGAAGATTCCATTGCGGCAGTTGCTAAAGTGATGAAAGATGAAGACGCTGTTGATGAAGTAGATGTTATGGATATTGAAGTCAAAGGAGAAGATGGCACGGCAATTGATAATGATACCGAGGAAAACAAAGAATAATTGTTAAACACTAAATATTTAAACTTTACTTTTAAGATGAGAACTAAATTTTTAATACTTCTTGCCCTTGCAATTTCGACGGCAGGATTTTCACAGAAAAATGAAATCAAAGCAGCCGATAAGGCTATGAAAGCCGGTAATGCCGCTGAAGCGAAGAGTGCATTGGAAGGTGCGATGTCTTTGATTGATAATGCAGACCCTAAACTTCAAGCACAGTACTATTCTATTCTTGGAAATGCAAACGTGACTTTAGCAGAATTTGATGCTGCTGTAGAAGCTTTGAACAAAGTAATTTCAATTGAAGAAGCTTCTGGTAAGCCAAAATATACTGCGGATGCAAGGCAAAAACTAGGACAAATGACTTCAGATTTGGTTAACGCCGCAGTTGAAGACAATAATAATAAAAAGTATAAAGAAGGAGCTAGCAAATTGTATACTGCTTATAAATTAAGTCCAAAAGACACGCTTTATCTATACTATGCAGCAAGTAGTGCAGTAAACGCTGGGCCAGATAATTATGACCAAGCCATTTCTTTTTATGAAGAATTAAAAGAACTAGACTACGATGGTAGTGAATTGAAGTTTAATGCGGTTAACGTAGCGACAGGTGAAGTAGAGTCCATGGATAAAACTACTCGTGATCTATATGTAAAGGCGGGAACTCACAAAGACCCATCTGATGAAACAACACCTTCAAAAAAAGCGGAGATCGTAAAGAATATTGCTTTAATTTATCAAGAGCAAGGCAAGAATGACGAGGCATTAGCAGCATATGAAGATGCCATTTTAAATAACCCTGGTGATGTAAATTTGGTTTTGAACAAGGCTAATTTATATTACACAATGGGTGATAAAGTGAAGTTCAAAGAGCTTATGGAACAAGCCTCTGATATGGCTCCGGATAATCCAGATTTGATGTATAACATTGGGGTTATAAGTATGGAGCAGGGAAATCTTGAGGAAGCTCGTAAAGCTTTTAATAGAACATTGGAGATTGACCCTTCTTATGTTAACGCTCAACTTAACTTATCTACATCTTATGTTAATGAAGGTAATAATTTAGTAGATCAGTTGAATGAATTAGCGACCTCGACTAAAAGAGCCGACATGGATAAATATGATGAAATCAAGGCTAATAAAGAATCGTTGTTTCAAAAAGCTGCCGGAATTTTAGAAGGTGCCTTAAAAACGAATCCGGACAACGAAGGTTTGTTGGCACAACTTAAAAACATTTATGGTGCCTTAGGGGATAACGACAACTTTATGCGTATCAAAAAGTTGATGGGAGAATAATCCTAAATCAGATATACATTAAAAAGCTTTGATTCAGGTCAAAGCTTTTTTTATGCAATTTTTTTAATGACCCGAAGTTTATGGGAGTATAATTTGTGTTCAACATTAAAGATTCCCGTGTGGTCTAATCTGTCTATACGGACATTTCCATGAACGTGAATGATATAGTTGTCTTCCAAGATAATGCCCACATGATCAATTACGCCTTCATTATTATCAAAAAACGCTAAATCTCCTGGCTCACTTTCTTCAATGAAACTTAGCGGTTCACCTTGTGTTGCCTGCTTCTCTGTCTCTCGGAACAATTGATATCCGTTAATTTTGTAAACCATTTGAGATAACCCAGAGCAGTCAATACCAAAAGCGGTTTTGCCACCATTTTGGTAGGGTGCATTTAAATAAGCGAGTGCTGTAGAGACCAAATTGGATTTTGATACTTGAACAATGGGTGCGTTGCCTTCAAAAGTATCTTGTAAAATATTCGCGATATCAATTCTAGAACCCATTAAAATTGGAGTAAGAATACCATTTTTGGTGGTGATTTGAGATACAAAATCGATTGTTAAGCGGATGTTCTTGTTTGTATTTACCTCATTAAAGGTGGCTTCAGAAATAATTGTTATCTGGCTATTCAGTACCCAACCTTCGTATTTATCAAAACAGGTTTGTATCCTACTCCATGTTTTACGTTTTTCTTTAACTTTAAAATGATCGCCATAAAGTAATTGGGTAACCAATATACTGCCGTAATCAGCAGCACTATTGACCGCAACAACACTCAAATGACAAATACCGTATTGCATGAACTAATTCGTGTGAGATTAGTTGCGTTCTAAAATCATGGCAGAAGCTCCACCTCCTCCATTACAAATAGCAGCGGCCCCTATTTTTCCATTGTTCTGGCGTAACACGTGTATGAGGGTAACCAATATTCTTGCGCCTGAACATCCAAGCGGATGCCCTAGGGATACTGCACCTCCATTTACATTTACTTTTTTATCTGTTAAACCTAAAAGCTTTGTATTGGCCAAACCAACAACAGCAAATGCTTCATTGAATTCAAAAAAGTCAATATTTTCAATTTTCAGATTTGCCTTGGAAAGGGCTTTTGGTAAGGCTTTTGCCGGTGCCGTGGTAAACCATTTAGGTTCTTGTGCCGCATCTGCATAGCTTTTTATGGTCGCTAGTGGAGTAAGGCCTAGTTCAGCAGCTTTTTCTGCGCTCATTAAAACCAATGCTGCAGCCCCATCGTTTATGGTAGAGGCATTGGCAGCGGTTACGGTACCATCTTTAGTAAATGCGGGTCTTAATGATGGTATTTTGTCCATCCGTACATTCTTATATTCTTCATCTTCAGCAAACAGTATGGGTTCACCTCTTCTTTGAGGTACTTCAACAGGTACTATTTCCTCAGAAAATTTCCCGTCTTTCCAAGCCTTTGCGGAACGATTGTAAGATTCAATAGCAAAATTGTCTTGGTCTTCTCTAGTGAAATTGTGTTCCACTGCACAAGCATCTGCACAAACACCCATTGCATTTTGGTCATACACATCAACCAGGCCGTCTTTCTGCATGCCATCAACCAACGAGCTAGGGCCAAATTTAACCCCGTTACGCAGGTGAACATAGTGCGGAATTAGGCTCATGTTCTCCATCCCTCCGGCAATAATTACGTTGGCGTCACCAAGCGCAATGGACTGGGCAGCTTGCATTACTGTTTTCATACCAGAGGCACAAACTTTATTTATGGTAGTGCAAGGCACCGTATCTGGAATACCGGCGAATATGGCCGCCTGCCTCGCCGGAGCTTGACCAGTACCAGCTTGAACAACATTACCCATTAAAACTTCATCAACCTCATTGGGCGATAAACCAATTTTATCAAGGGCTCCCTTTATTGCAATGGCTCCAAGTTTAGGGGCTGGAACAGTAGCTAATGAGCCCATAAAACTACCTATGGGTGTTCTTACGGCAGAAACGATAACAACTTGCTTCATTTGTCTAAATTTTGTGATGCGAAAATACAAATTTAAAACGCATTTTGCCTTGGTAGTGACTTATCGGACGGCATCCAGTTATATTTTTCTATTTTTGATTTAAGGCTTCGTACTTATGGGAAAAACACAAGACAATTTTTACAAAAAGCAATCACTCATTTATAAGTATTTCTTATATGTGGTTTCAATAGGCCTTATAGTGTTTTTTTTTCCGCGTGGCGGAAAGTTTAAGTATGATTTTCAAAAGGGGAAACCGTGGCAATATGAGAATTTATATGCGCCTTTTGATTTTTCAATAAAAAAGACAGAGACCGAAATCACCTCGGAAGAACAAGCGCTGAGAGATGAGCAAATATCCTATTACGCTTATGACAACGCAGTGCCCAACAGTGTTCGTAAGCAGTACCAAGAAGATTATGAAAAGGTCTTGGCAAACGGTAGTTATTCAAATGCAGAACGTTCTGTTTTAATGCGACTGGGTAATCAACTTTTAGATTCCCTGTATTTGAATGGAGTATTTGAAGCCGGGGTTACTGAAAATCAGGTGCAATTGGTCATCGATAATCAAGCTAAGAAACTCAACCAAGGTCAAATTTTGAATATTGATGATGCTAATCGATATATTGATACTAGAATTGCGAAGGTACCTTCAGCGGAACAAACAGCGCTAAATGCACTATTGAAGAAAATAATTAAACCCAATGTTTCCTTTGATAGAAGCTTAACAGAAAATGCATTGAATTCTGACCTATCAAAAATATCATTTACAAGGGGTGATATTTTAGAAGGTAAACTGATTATTGCGAAAGGGGAAGTTGTTGAATCAGAAGATTATAATATTCTCAATTCTTTAAAAACAGAGTACGAGTCTGAGCTTTGGAAAGGCACTAATTATTACTTCATCCTCTTTGGTTATACCGTTCTTGTTGCTTTGGTTCTCATGATGCTCTTTTTGTTCTTGAAGAAGTACCGCCCAGAAATTTTTAGTAACAATACTAAGGTAACCTTCATTTTTGTTAATGTTTTACTGATGGTGTTTATAACCACTTTAGTGGTTAAAACAGATGATACCTATTTATACGTAGTGCCTTTGTGTATTCTGCCACTAATACTCAAGAATTTTTTTGACGCACGGTTGGGATTGTTTGTACACGTGCTTACCATTTTGATTTTAGGTTTTGTGGTGCCTAATAGTTTTGAGTATATCTTTTTACAGATTATCGCTGGTATTGTTACGATTCTGACGGTTTCTGAATTGTATAAAAGAGCAAATTTATTTATCTCCGTAGGCCAAATTACCTTAATCTATATTATTGGATATTTTGCCTTTCATGTCATACATGAAGGGAATCTTGAAAATATAAAACTGGTCACTTTTGGTATTTTTCTTTTAAATGGCATGATTACGCTGTTTGCCCAGCCATTGATATATCTCTATGAAAAGATTTTCGGATTAGTTTCCGATGTGTCTTTACTGGAGTTGTCAGACACCAATTCTAAGTTATTAAAAGAATTGTCGAACAAGGCACCAGGTACTTTTCATCATTCTTTACAAGTTGCAAATTTGGCTGAAGCTGCTGCAAATGAGATAGGCGCAAATTCGATGTTGGTGCGCGTTGGGGCATTATATCATGACATTGGTAAAATGAACAATCCTAATTTCTTTACCGAAAACCAGATAACCAACGTAAACCCTCATGATGATTTACCACCTAAGGAAAGTGCTAAAATTATCATTGATCACGTCATCAATGGTATTGAATTGGCAAGAAAAAACAATTTACCGGATAGGGTTATTGATTTTTTAAGGACCCATCACGGAACCAGCTTGGTCTTTTACTTTTTTAAGAAACAACAAGAGTTGGACCCAGAGGTAGATGAGATGGACTTTAGGTATCCGGGTCCCATACCGTTTTCTAAAGAAACCGCAATTTTAATGATGGCTGATGCGGTTGAAGCCGCTTCTAAGAGTTTAAAATCGCCCACATATTTAATTATTGATGAGTTTGTTGAAAAGATAGTAAAGGGACAAATGCAGGCCAATCAGTTTTTGAATGCCAATATCACTTTCAAAGAAATTGAAACCGTAAAAAAGGTTTTAAAACAAAAACTGACCAATATTTATCACCTCCGTGTAGAATACCCGGAATAACGCAACAATTAGGGAACTACGAATTCCTAATTCGTTCAATAATAGGGAATAACCCTGTTAAATCTTTTGTAAAGCCGTTGTCAAAATCATCATTTGTAAGTATCTTTATTAAAATTGAGTGTATTACTTTTAATATAAAATGCCTTACTATGAAATCTAATATAAAAACACTATCGCTTTTACTGTTAAGTTTCTTTTCAATGACCTTAGCTGGTTTTGCGCAGGTTGGTGGACCCAACCAACAAGATTTAGCAAACTCATTTGAATTTGATTTACCTACTAACTTCCAACAAAATCAAATAGATTCCTTGATAGCGTGGCAAGAACGCATAATGGTTCATGTGGACAAACCCGTAATATCAGAAAATGAACCGCTGTTCTTTAAAGCCTATACACTAACGGGACCAAGTAGGGTGAGAGCCACTTTAAGCAGGGTGCTTAAGGTAGAATTATTGAATTCCAATAAAGATATTGTCGCGGCACAATACCATAAAATAGCTGAGGGTATGGTTGATGGTGCCTTTATGATACCTAAAAAATTGGAGGATGGCAATTATACCTTACGTGCCTATACCAGGTGGTTACAAAATTATGGAGAAGATTTTTATTTTTCTAAGGAATTGACCTTAGGTGAAGTAAAACCTAAAGCTATTAATGACGAAACCAATACTAAAGCTACCGTTTCTTTTTACCCAGAAGGGAGCAATTTAGTGGGTGAATTGAACAATCGGCTTTTGATAAAGGCAACCGATAAAAATGGAAGCCCAATTGATTTAAAAGGGGACATCATAAATCAAAAAGGAGAACTGGTAATGCCCATAACCGCTTTTGGAGACGGTTTAATGGCCACTATTTTTACTCCAATGAATGACCAGTCCTACTTATTTAGAACAACCACTGGTGCAACGTATGAGTTGCCCAAAATCACTAGTGACGGTTACATCTTACATGTTAATAATTTAAACTCAAATACTTTTAGTGTTCGTGCACAAGTTAGGTCAACATCAGACCTAGGTAAGGTTTGGGCTAAAGGCACAATTGGGGGAGTCACTTATTTTAAAAAAGAACTTGATACTAAGAAAACAACCAACGAATTCGAAATAAGCAAAGACGGCATTCCTTCTGGAGTTATGATGATTTCGTTAGTAGATGAAAATGATAGCATCATAGCGAATAGACCAATACTTGTTGATGATTTGAACGCCCTTAATTTGTCAATAACACCAATAGAAAAAACGAAAAACGATGACGAATTGGTGTTTAAAGTAAAGGTGACCGATAAGAATGGATTGCCTATGGCTACTGTATTTTCAATGAGTGCAACGAATATTTTTGAAAATGCAAATCCTATTACTACTAATGATAATACTGGATTTATCTGGCAAAGTGATGGTTTAGAAAATGAGGCTCAAAACTCAGATAGAACCGAGCGTTTTATTCAGGATTTAAAACTACTTACGGCTGACGAATTAGCAGATAAAGGGCAAGTACCCCAGAGAATCAAATATCCTTTTCAAAAGGGACTGGATTTGTTTGGTTACGCTTATGATTTAAACAACAAATTACTAAAAAATAGTAAAATACAAATGTTGAATACTTCAGGCAAAAGCGCCATGGCCAAGGAATTGGAGACAGATGAGGAGGGTAAGGTTAGATTAGAAAATTTAGACTTGGTTGGCGAAAATGAGCTGGTATTTCGTACTTCAGGTGAAGACACTAAGTCAAGATTGGTCAAAATTGTACCTATCCAAGAACAGTATACTAACGTTACTTTGAGTAAAAGAACATTTGAAGTTAATGGAGAAAAAAATAAAAAGCTGATCAAGTCTTCGCCTTGGGAACCTATTAACCAAGAAGATATGGTTAAACTGAACGAAGTTGAAGTAATGGATAAGAAGTTACAAAAAAAGAATGCAACCCCTTCATTATATGGAGTAGTTCCTACAAGAGTAACGTATCAAGATGTAGAGCGGCCTAAAACCATTCCTCAATTATTTCTGGGAATACCGGGGGTTCAGGTATTTGGATTAGGAACTTTAGATCCGGCAATTAGTTTGCCGCGCTCTGCAGGAAATGGCCCTTTATTATGGGTTTTGGATGGTATGCCTTTGATACAACCCACTCCCTTAAATGACATAATAAATATGGTCAGTTATATAGATGTAGAACGAATTGAAATATTATACGGCTATCAGGCAGCAATGTATGGAACTAGAGCCTCGGGCGGAGCAATATTGATATACACCAGAACAGCAGCAGGATTAGATTATATTAATCGAAAAGAAGGCCGTTTAAAGTTTCAGGGTTATACAGAACCATTAAGTTTTGAAAGTTTTGCAAAAAAGGTGGCAAAAAAGAAAAAGAAATTTGAAGATAAAACAACAACGCTTTTTTGGAACCCAAAAATTCAAACTGATCAAAATGGTGAGGCCATTGTTCGTTTTAGTACTCCAATTGAGTATAGCCAATTAGAGCTTAAAGCAAGCGCGGTTTCAGAAAAAGGGGAGATTGGAAGTACACGTATAATTTTATAAGAATATTTAAGTATTTGATTTTCAAGCCTAGTTCTTTTGTTAGAACTGGGCTTTGATTTTATAAATGCGTTTTTATAAAAAA
>CAYGUO010000107.1:0-10685 GCA_964353095.1 uncultured Flavobacteriaceae bacterium
CTCTTGAACCAGGAGAATACGCTTTTTTATATCAAGGGCAAGTGCCGCAAGGAAGGGAAAATCAATCTGTATTTGATTTTTCTATTCAATAAAACAAATACTGCCAATAGATTTCAAAAGCCCTTAGTGTTCACACTAAGGGCTTTTGTATAAGACAGTTCCAGCACATGTCAGTATTATGGGTATCAGCAACCGCTATTACTTTAATATAAAAATTGTAATTTTTCTTAAAATAAAAACAAAGTACAGATGAAAAAATTAATCCTTATTAGCATGCTTGCTGTTGCGGCCACTTTTGAAATGAATGCGCAACAATTTAAAGTAATTACCAGTGTTGAATCTATTGTGCCAGGTGGTCTAGGGAGATCCAGAATAATTAATTCTTTAGAAGATAAAGATTATAAGGAATATACCAGCGTTCAGAGTGAAGATGACAAAACAAGAAATAAATCTGACAGAGGAGATATACGCGTAAAAAACTTTGAAGAAACTAAGCTGTTGAACTTTTACAATATTGGCGGAATCCGTTTTCAGAACATTGCCGCAAATGATGCGCTCTTATCTTCGATGATCAATGATATGGTGGCCAGCGGATGGGAACTAGCTTTTGTAACCAGCGCTGTAGAAAGTGATAGTGGTAAGGGTGATGGACAAGGTATTTTTATTACCAGATATATCTTCAAAAAGTAAAACACCATAAAAACTAAAAACCCTCGATGAATCATCGAGGGTTTTACTTTATTTATAATTCTTAGAATTAATCAATTATTCGGATTCGCCCACCAACAAAGGTCTTTTTATTTACCTCGGCCGGATTGCCATAAACAGTAACATCACCTCCCGCTTTTACATTTACATCAATACGTTCTGAAGCAAAAACTTCAGCTTCTCCACCAGCGGATATTTTAACGTCCGAGATTTCCGTTTTCAAATCCCTACCTTCAAATATGCCGCCTGTATTTAAAACAATACTTTGATTTTCTGCTAAACCTGATGCCTCAATGATGCCACCTGTGACCGCTCTAAAATCAGCTACCGCAACATCCATTCCAATCTTAATTCTAGCCCCTTCTTGTGCTCTTAGCTCAATTTTGGCCTTACTTATCATTTCGTTACAGGTAATATACGCACCTTCATTGGCGTCAATAACATCAATATCAGTATAGTACACTTCAATAAAAGTATCTTCCCCGGTAAACTTTTTATCAAGCTGCATGCGTAGTTTCAATACACCGTCTTTATTGGCCCATATAATATCATCCGTATTTCTTCCTTTGATTGAAATTCGGTTTTCATCAGACTGAATCAAATTAACCTCTATCAAATCAAAGACTTTGATTTCATTAAAATCACCTACTTCTTTATCAATTATTCTTTGGGCGAAACTTGTCATTGTAGCGAAGGCTAAACAAATGGTAAATATAGATTTCATTGTCATGTGTTTATTATTTCCTAAAAGATGAAGGCTCCAGGTTTTTGTTACAGTATGAATCACATTTTAATGGCATATTTTTTGATTTAAAAAGTAAAACCATCAAAATGAAAAGCGACATTGCCCTTTTATTGCTGATTCCCTCAATTATGTTTTCGCAATTGTCCATTTCCAATGGTAATGATTACCTTTTTCATGAGAACAGTATTACCTATCAAAATGGAACAAAAAAACTTTATCCATCTTTATTGGGTGGTGTTAAAATTGGACTGACAGGAGCCGCTATGATTTCTTTTGGTATGGTACCTCAACACCGAAAACCCTTTTTGGTATTTGACACTTCTTCACAAAAAGTAGAAAATCCAACCTTTGAGTTCAAACTGAACAACCAAACGGAAGCTGAGTTTGCAATTGATGGTTTTGACAGATTTTATAAAGGAGCCCTGTCTCCCAAAGAGTTTATTTTAATCAAATTAAAGACCAACACCAAAAAGCAACGGCGCTATATTTTTAAAGAAAAAGGAAGTTGGCGAACAAAAATCTCTTCAAAGATAATACCCTTTTCATTTGAAGAAGTAGATACTGGCAATTTTGTTGTAAGACCTAATCAAGTGCTTGATTCTGGAGAATACTGCTTTGTTCATCAAGACATTTTGAGTAGTGAAAATTTTAGAGATTTCGCCTTCTTTGATTTTACTATAGAATAAAAAAGAAGCTATCCAAAAAGTAAAAAATCTAACTATTTGTAACATAGAGCGCAGCGGAAATACCTTAAACATTCAAGATATTAAAGTTCTCGACTGCGCTCAAAATGATATCTGAACTTGACCTTTTACACATCCCCCTAAAAAGTTAAGTTCCTTGATGTTTTAAGCCTTCAAAATCTTTTCTTGATGGTTGATGGATTCTTGGTGAATCGCTTTGAACATTTTCAGAACAAACTCCTCACTAAGTCCTTTAGATTCTCCTTCCAAAATCATATTACCAAGAATGGCGTTCCAACGATTGGATTGCAATACAGCAACATTCTTCTCTTTTTTAAGCTCACCAATACCATCAGCAACTTTCATTCTTTTACCTAAAGTCTCAATCAATTGATTGTCAATAACATCTATCTGTGCTCTTAAGTTACTTAGTTTTGCATTGTATTCTGCCTCTTTATTATCCTCTTTACGAATTTTTAAGTCTTCCATAATTTGAACTAATCGTTTTGGCGTTACCTGTTGGGCTGCATCACTCCATGCATTATCCGGATCCGTATGGGTTTCAATCATTAAACCGTCAAAATTTAGATCTAACGCAGTTTGCGAAACATCAAAAATCATATCGCGCTTTCCGGTAATGTGTGAGGGGTCATTGATTAATGGTAAATCAGGAAATCTATTCTGAAATTCAATAGCCAATTGCCACTCCGGAATATTGCGATACTTGGTTTTTTCATACGTGGAAAAGCCCCTATGTATAGCTCCTAATTTTTTGATTCCGGCAGTGTGTAAACGCTCAATACCACCTAACCACAAAGCCAAATCAGGATTTACGGGATTCTTGACCAATACAATCTTATCCGTACCCTTAAGAGCATCGGCTAAATCTTGCATAATAAAAGGGCTGACTGTAGAGCGCGCACCAATCCAAAGTAAATCAACGTCATGTTCCAAAGCCAATTCTACATGGGCTTTATTCGCAACTTCCGTGGCAATTTTAAGACCAGTTTCTTCTTTTACTTTTTGCAACCATCTTAAACCAATCGCTCCTACTCCTTCAAAATTTCCTGGACGCGTTCTCGGCTTCCAAATACCGGCTCGGTAATAGTTAACATCAGTATCCTTGAGTTCATGTGCTATTTTGAGCACTTGTTCTTCAGTTTCTGCGCTACATGGTCCAGCAATAACCAAAGGATGTGGCAATGCCATTTCATCCAACCATGATCTCATTTCTTTTGTATTCTCCATTTTATATTGTTGTTCGTTTATTATTTCTAATGCGCTCTGTACGAGTGTTGTTTGCTTCGACTACGCTCAGCACAGGCGTTGTTCGTTGTTCGTTGTTCGTTGTTCGTTGTTCGTTGTTCGTTGTTCGTTGTTAACGAAATATTTTCCCTAATACTTTTTAGTCATCATCAACAAAGTTTTACTCATGATTTTTTTTAATTTGCAATCTTTGCCCTGTCTCTTGTCTATAAATACTCAACTCTTATTCAGTGGTATTCCGTTTAATATTTGTTTTATTTTATTGGTACTATTCATTTCATCGTAAACTCCTTTAAAATCATCCTCTTCCAACATTTTTTTAAAGGCTTCCAAATTATTTATATATTCCGTTAGTGTTTCCACAACGTTTACTTTATTCTGTTCAAAGATAGGTGTCCACATGGCCGGTGAACTTTTTGCCAAACGGACCGTACTTTCAAATCCACTGCCTGCCATGTCAAAAATATCACGTTCGTTTTTTTCTTTTTCGATAACCGTTTTTCCCAACATAAAAGAGCTGATATGTGAAAGATGTGAAACATAAGCAATATGCTTATCATGTGCCTCAGCATTCATATACCGTATTCGCATTCCCATAGCCTGAAAAAGTTGTAAAGCCTTTTCTTGTAATTGAAATGCTGTCTTTTCCACTTCACAGATAATATTGGTCTTACCATTATACAAATTTTCAATAGCCGCTTCAGGACCTGAAAATTCTGTTCCTGCAATTGGGTGACAGGCCAAGAAATTTCTTCGCTTCGGATGGTTTTCCAATGACTTACAAATCAAAGCTTTTGTGGAACCTGCATCAAAAACCACGGTATCTTCACCAACCTCATTCAATATTTTTGGCATTTCTTGTACTAAAACATCAACAGGTATCGCAACAATCACCGTTGTAGCATTAGACAACTCTTTATAAGTCGCTTTCACATCAATTAGGTTTAAATCTAGAGCACTATTTAAATGGCCCTCGTTTACATCGATTCCTATTATTTCAGCTTCAGGATGTATACGCCTCACATCCTTTGCAAAAGAACCTCCTATTAAACCAATTCCGATTATTGCTATTTTCATAATCCTTCTATACTCCCATTTAACAGGAAGAACTTTTAATTTTCTATAACCTATCTATCGCTTCTTTTATCTTTTCTTCAGTAACACAAAGTGAAAACCGAATATAGCCTTCACCATTGCTTCCAAATATGGTTCCTGGGGCGATAAATATGCTCTTTTTATGTAACAAGGCATCAATATATGCTTCTGACGATTTTTCTCCTTTAGGTAATTTTGCCCAAACGAACATTCCTGCCGTATCGGTATCATATACAGCTCCAAGTTTATCTGCTAGCTGATACATTAATGTTCTGCGACGTTCGTAAACCTCGTCTAAACTTGTGAACCAATCTGCACCACTTTGCAAAGCAGTTATAGCACCTTTTTGAATACCATAGAACATTCCGGAATCCATATTACTTTTTATTTTTAAAACCGAGGTAATATGCTCTGAACTCCCTAAAACCATACCCACTCGCCAGCCAGCCATATTAAAGGTTTTACTCAAAGAATTGAGTTCTAGTGCTACATGCTTTGCTCCCTGAACCTGTAAAATGCTTGTTGGTTCATCATTTAATACAAAACTATATGGATTGTCATTGACAATGAGCAACTCATTTTCTTTTGCAAAAAGTACAAGCTCTTCCATTTTTGCCATATTAATTCTGGCCCCTGTTGGCATATTCGGGTAACTGATCCACATGAGTTTGACCTTTGACAGATCCATGTGGCTTAAGGCCTGAATGTCTGGAAGCCAACCATTCTCAGCAGTTAAGTCATACATAACAGGCTGAGCACCTATAAGATTGGTTACTGAGGTATAGGTGGGATAGCCGGGGTTGGGAATCAACACCTCATCACCAACATTTAAAAAAGCCAGACTAATATGCATGATGCCCTCTTTAGAACCCATAAGTGGCAATAATTCTGTGTCAGCATTTACTTTCACACCAAACCTTGAGCGATAAAACTCAGCCATGGCCACTCGTAATTCCGGCAAGCCTTGATAGCTCTGGTATTGATGGGCTTTAGCATCTTTAAGAACATTTTGCAGGGTACTTACCGTCTCCGGAGAGGGAGGTAAATCAGGGCTGCCAATTCCCATATTAATAATAGGCTTGCCTTCTGCCATTAACCCGCGTACTTCCCTTAACTTTTTTGAGAAATAATATTCTTGAACCGATTGTAACCTGTCTGCAGCTATCATGATTGTAATGCATTTTTATATTCACCCAAAACTCTAAAATCTTCAGACATAATTTCCAACAAGGCTTTACCTTTTGTGAAGTTGTCATATTTATCAAAGGTAACATCCACAAAAAAGGCATACTTCCATGGCGTTTCAATCACTGGCAGTGACTGAATTTTGGTCAAATTCATATTACAATCACTCATTACGTTCAATACCGTTGCCAAACTCCCCCTTTTATGATCTGTTATAAACCGCAGTGAGGCTTTATTGATTTCTTCTTTTGGTAGTACTTTGTTTTGTTTTTTTAAAATAATGAAACGGGTCGCGTTATTTTTAATAGTTTGTATTTCAGAAGCTATTATTTCAAGGTTATATAGCTCAGCAGCAACTTTAGGTGCTATTGCACCTGTAGTTTTTAATCCTTTTTCTTGTATTCGTTTTGCCGTTTCGGCGGTATCTACATCTTCAACCAGCTTTATTTTTGGGTATTGTTTAAAAAACTCCTTACACTGCAACAGTGCCATGGGGTGCGAATGTACCTCTGCCAAATCATTGATAGTTACTCCCTTTTGAACCATCAAATTGTGATGGATGCTCAAATAATGTTCTCCAATAATGTGAATATTGTTATGATAAATCAAATTGTAATTTGGAATGATACTGCCTGCAATAGAATTTTCAATAGCCATAATTGCTTTAGCTGCATTTCCATTGATAAGTTGTTCAATAAGCGCATCAAAAGACAAACATTCAACCAAGTTGATGGTGTCGCCAAAAAAGTCTTTAGCGACTTGGTGATGATTACTACCCTTTATTCCTTGTATGGCTACTTTCAGTTTCATATATTCTTTACCCCCCTTTAATGCGGGAATTTATATAAAATAAAAAAGTCCCGATGTTATATCGAGACTTTATAGTTTTTTATACTTAGCGTATATTAGAACAGTCCCGTACCTCTCTTAAAAAAGAAGTAGAAATAAAAACCGTTCCAGAAATACGTCTTTGTCATGTTAGTGTAATTCTCAGCTAAGATTGGTCAATACACTGAGATATCAAAGATGAACCGCAAGTTTTTAGAATTTTTTTAAGAAATCAGCAATTCACTGAAAATAAATTGATATAAATCTTCATTTATTAAGAATATCGAAATTAATTTCTAAGATGAGAATATCTTATTTTTGAATTAAAATTATGAGTGCATGTCTATATCCGTTCAAAATATCACTAAAACCTTTGGAAGTCAAAAAGCTTTAAACGATGTCTCTTTTTCAATTGATAAAGGAGAAATAGTAGGATTTTTAGGTCCAAATGGTGCTGGAAAATCGACTATGATGCGGGTTTTGACCACATATCATCAAGCCGACTCTGGCGAGGCAATGGTAAACGGGTTTGACGTTTCAAAAGCTAAAGGTGATGTTCAAAAGAACATTGGCTATTTACCAGAGAATAATCCACTGTATTTAGACATGTACGTAAAAGAGTATTTAGCTTTTAATGCATCTGTCTATAGGGTCGCTAAGGCCAGAATCCTTGAGGTAATTGAACAAACTGGATTAACCGCTGAATCCCATAAAAAAATTGGACAGCTTTCAAAAGGATATCGACAGCGTGTGGGTTTGGCGGCAGCTTTATTACACGATCCAGACGTACTTATATTAGATGAACCCACTACCGGTTTAGACCCAAATCAACTTATTGAAATACGAAAACTGATTCGTTCTATTGGAAAGGAAAAGACCATTTTACTCTCTACCCACATCATGAAAGAAGTGGAAGCTGTTTGCGACCGTGTCATCATTATCAACAAAGGGGAACTTGTGGCCGACAAAAAACTGGAAGACCTTCGTGAAGCGGAACAACAAATTATAGAAGTAGAATTTGATTATCGAGTAGAAGAAGTTTTATTGAACAAATTACCCCATGTGATATCTGTCAAAAACACCGGTGGATTTGTATATGATATCGTTTTTAATACTTCAAAAGATATGCGGCCAATGGTTTTTGATTTTGCACACGACAATCAATTAAAGACCCTGCAGCTTAGCAGAAAAAACAAAAATTTAGAGAGTTTGTTTACGGAGTTAACAAGTTAGCTAAAAAATTCTATTTTTTTAACAATACTTTGTTTTCCGAAGTAGCAGTAAGCTCGTTGGTAGTAGCATTGTCAAAACTATCTTTAAAATCAGTATCTATAACTTTAAATACACAGATAGCAAATACAAGCAAAACAAAAAGTACCGTACATTTTCTCATCGTGAAAGATTTTTGCCGTGAAACTATAATGTTTGGCAAGTGTCACTTACTTTTTTTCTATAAACTACCTAAAAAATAGGTTAAGTGGCTTGCTTTACCTTTTTGTGAGCGAATTTATGACATCATTAATCATTGGTTGCATTTTAACATCCGTACAATTAACTAAAACTGAAACCACCAGTTCTTCTTCAGGGTAAATAAACAAATTTGAGTACGCGCCTACACTACTGCCTACATGCCCTACAAACCGCCTGCCGTTTTCATCTTGACTTACTTGAAATCCGAGGCCATAATAAGTAGGCTTTTCATGGAGCATTTGGGAAGTCAATAGCTCAGCATAAGTTTCCGATTTCAATAGCCTTTTTTCAAATACAGCCTGCCCCAATTTTGCGATGTCATTACAAGTAGATAAATACCCACCACCAGCTAGTTTATAATAGTTATTAACCACCATCGCCTTTCTAAAGCCAGAAAGGTGTTTTGTGTAAAACTGAGTTGCTATTTCCTTTGTATTCTGTTTATTGTGCTGCTCCGGAGGGAATGTATCCGTCATCTCTAGAGCATTTAGAACTTTATCTTTGACATAGTCTTCAAAAGGGACACCACTGGCTTCTTGCATTGCTAATGACAATAACACAAAATCAAAACTAGTATACAAATACCCCTTACCCGGTTGAAATACCAAAGGGTCTTCTTGAAATACCTGCAGACTATCTTTAATTGAATACGGTTTGTTCAAACCAAACTCTTTGCCTCTATATTCTCTTATACCAGCGGTATGACTTGCCAATTGTCTCAAGGTAAAATCATACTCTTTTTTGGGATAATAAGGAACATGCTTGTAAAAAGAATCATCAAAATCTACAATACCTTCCTCCACCATCTTGCCCAATGCCAACCCCGTTATGCATTTAGAAATACTGGCCGTTCTAAAGATTGTTTTTTGAGGATCAGCTGGAATCTTATGTTCAATATCCGCATAACCAAATCCTTTTTCAAGAATAGTTTTTCCTTGTTTATGTATTATCACAGCAATACCAGGAATTTTTTCTTCTGCGATAAGGTTATGAAGAATCGCTTCACTTCTGGCCAAACCTTCCAAGCCAATCATAGACTTTGCTTTACTGGAAGGAGTAAAAAGCGTTTTAAAGTAGTCTATCAATGAATTCGCCATAAAGAGTTAACGTATTGACCAACAAACCGGTCTTAAAGGAAATAACTTTGGCTCTCTGACCGGTATATTTTCAGATGACAATTTAGAACATTTGATCAATCTCTAAAAATCAAACGGCCATTAAATAGTTCTTCAACTTCAATTTCCAATGGACGGTTAACACTGATAACATCACCATAACCACGTATTACACCGCCAATTCGCCGCTGTGGATTAACAAAAACATCATTGGAGCCGCGATGGTTGATATTGACTTCTTGGGCAATCAGATCTTCCGCTTCTATTCTTGAATCACCGGCTGCAATGGTGATATTAAAATTAGTTGCTGAACCTTGGAGTTTAATATCCGCAATTCCGTTAACAAGAATCGAAACTCTTTCTGAATCTAATTGCATATCAAAAGACCCATCCGTAGTCTCCGTTTCAGGATTATTAAAACTTTCTGAAACCAAAGTCAGGTTTGGATAACCTAAAACACCATCACTAGAAACTAATAAACCTGTACTACTTCTTATTTCTGCTATATTAGGTGAAGTCACATAAATAGTAGTAAGCCCATAATCACGAACATAGTTACAGCTATTTTCATTTCTCAACACCAACCGATTACCTTCAACTTCAGCACTCACATCATTCAACAAAAATTCACCGGTTTCAATTTCTACTAGTTGTTCATTTCCTTGCTTTACAACCAGATTTAGGTTTTCAAATACTGTTATGTTTTCAAATGAAGGAACCGCTACTGTAAGCCTAATTAAATCTCCCGAGTTTTGAAAACAATCTGGGGCGTTTTCTGAATTACAGGAGAAAAAGACACAAGATATAAGACCTAAGACATAAGATATCATTTGCTTGAAGTGAAGCATATTGTTTTCGTATCGTTTGTCCATAAGTCTAATAGCTAACATCTCAATTCTATAATCTAATTCCGATTCCCCACTCCACTGCTTCGGCCGCCGCCGCGTGGGATTTTAAGGTAACACTACCGAATATTTTTTTACCAAAATATCGTTTGAGTCCAATTCTGTTGTAAACCCGGCCTTCAAAATCAAAAGGATAATATACATAATACCCCAATTGTGTTACAATGCTCATTTTATTGATGAACAGTTCATGGCCTACGAACAGGCCAATCCTTCTAAAATCAGTGTCCGCTGCCACATCCATTTCAGGAAAAGAGGTTGCTTGAAACCGTATCAATTCTTTTAAAAAATTTGAAAAGAATACATCTGTCCCTAATTGTATGGCACTTTTTCTACCCAATCGTTTGTCTGCATAGGCGGAAAAAATAGCAAAACCGTATTGGCCCGAATTGATGACATCACTTTCATTTACACCACTACGAAAAACCAAATTATACCTAATGGGCTCCGCTATTTTTTCCCTAGGTTGTTTTGGTTGAAAACCATACTCCAATCCCCCATCCAAATCATAGGTCAAACCAAAATTTAGTGCAGCAGTATTGGTAGAGGTATTGGGTGCTTTAACATTCGCATTGGAATAATGAATCAGCGATACGCCTGCTTTGACCCCTAAACCTGCGATAATATTCTCTTTGTGATAGTTAAACATCACCATAGTAGAACTCATAAAATGAGAACCGTAGGC
>CAYGUO010000108.1:0-10569 GCA_964353095.1 uncultured Flavobacteriaceae bacterium
ATATAAAATGAGGGTTCATTTGAGCCCGCAAAGCCTTTAGCTCTGTCGTTGCAACTTTTGCTTCGTATTCGGCTTTTTTTTCTGCGACAATTGCTTGATTTTTTCGCCTGTATAGGAAAACACCAATAACAGAAGTTAAAAAAATGAATACGCCAGCTATTCCATAGGCTTTTTTTAACTCCTTTTGTTTTTTAATTTCAACTTTGGCCAATTCTTGTTTCCTATTATTCTCAGCATTGATACTATCTTTTTCAATTTCTAATCGATATTTTTGCTCAATTTGGGTAAGTTCACGCATAATTTGGTTAGACAAAAGACTATCCCTAACCTTATAAGCTTCAATAACCTGATCTTTAGCGTATGCCTCCTTACCCAGTAGCTTATTTACCTCAGCAGAAAAAGTATTTGAATAAACCACCCGAAGTGGATCAGCTGCCCTTTTTCCAATGCTATCTGCAAAGTTGAAGTACTCTTGTGCTGAAATTAGATGATTTTTACTACTATTAGACTTAAACAAACCGAGCTGAACTCTACCTAAACTATGATAAATACTTGATATACTCTTATTATCATCCCATTCTTTAAACAAAGGCAAGGCTTTCAAAAATAAATCATTGGCCTTGTTGTATTCTTTTAAGTGAAAATGTATTATTCCTATATTCACCAAGGTATTTGCTTTCCCTTTAGAATAATTGGAAATTTTGAAGGCATCATAAGCCTCTTTGTAGTATTCTAGAGCTAAATTCGGCTGATTGGTTCCGCTATAAATGTTACCTATATTGGTCAAAACATTGCCATAGCTACTAGGTTCATTAACTTTCTTAAAAATCTCCGAAGCCCTTGAATAGTGAATCAAGGCATTTTGATAGTCCCTTATGTTATAATAATACATAGCAAAATTACTCTGAAGCGATGCATAATCACTTGTTTGCGTAAGATTTAATTTGTTGAATAATGTAGTTGATTCTAAAAAACATTGCAGTGATTTTTTATAATCCGCTTGAAACAATAAATTAACTCCAAGAACATTTTGAGTTATTGCCATTTCAAGACTGTCCTTTTCAGTTTCAAAAACTGTTAAAGCCTTTTTTAAATAAATAGCACTGCTATCAAGCTGTGATGTTTGTATGTAGATTTTACCAAACTCGAAATTTGCTTTAGCTATTTTGAACGATTCATTTTCCTTTTTAAAAAAATCAATAGCCCTTTTATTACTATTCATGGCTGCTCTATAATTGCCCAACGAATATTGGTTTCGTGCTTTGTTTTGATAGGCAAGCCCGGTAAGTATTGGCATTTTAAATTTCTTGGCTAATAAGAGTGCGCTATCAGCTAGTTCTTTGCCGCGTTTGGCATCAAAGGTCACATAATAGAAAGCTAATTCAGTTAGCAATTTTAATTTAATAGTGTCTTCTACTTTATGAAGTTTAATTTCGAGTTCTAAACTATCTATTTCTTTTTTCTGTGCATAAATCAAAACTGAAGCAAAAAAGAATAAGACTAAAAAAATATACTTCATAAACTGTTGGTTAATTATGTTTTATTATTTGGAGTACATGTCGAATGTATAAATGTAACAAATTGCTTCACGCTAAATAAGTCAAACAAATCGAAAAATAATTATTGCATTTAGATGTATGTACTACATTATACATTTAACCAATCAATTAAAACATACGCGTTTAAGAACCCTATCAGATTATCTGCGGCAGTGATAATCTGAAAAGTACTGCCGATTTCATAACCATAATTTACAGAGATGAAATCGAAAGTTAAATTTTTGTTTTTTGCATTATTACTATTAAGCACAGTTTCTTGTGCAGAAGCAGATTCAGTAGAAAATGAAGTAGAGCTATTTTCTACAGATGGGGAAACAACCAGCCCTGAAGATGGTAAAGATTAATTAAAAAAAGGCGGAGAATCTTCTCCGCCTTTTTATTAACTATATTTAGTTTGGTAAATCACGGATTTAAATGTTTTCAATACGCCCTTATCATACTATAGTTTGTTGTTTTTTACTTTCCATAAACCTTAGTTGCAATCAACTAAACTCAACGCACAAAAATCAAGAAAAAAAAGAAGATGTAACCTCAATAGAATATCAAAATACAGCTAAGTTTTTAAAAAGTATTGAACAACTTCCTAATCATAAAATTAGCGAAGGAATTCTTGATAGTATCCTCAAAAAGTCTAAACTTAAAGAAAGCTTGGGGAAAAGTGATTCTGTTTTTTTCTTTGACTCACTACTGTTGGATGTGGCTTCAAGAGCCAAAAACCTCAAATATATTGCCAAAGGACAGTCCTATTTAGCATACAACTATAGAACAATCAACAAACAAGATAGCGCTTATCATTATTACAATCTGGCCCAAAAAACATATAAAGGATTAAATGATAGTCTTCAAGTAGGTCGAAAGCTCTTGAACATGGCTAAAATTCAGCAAAGACAGGCAGCATATTTTGAATCTAAGGAGACGATAACCGAGGCGATGAAATATATAGATTCTGTTCGCCATAAAACATATTGGGCAACAGCTTTGAACGAACTTGCCCACAACTTTTTGGATTTGAAGGAATATAACTTGGCAGAAGAGTTTTATAAAAAAGCAATAAACAAGGACGATGATAGCTCAAATAAAATTTTATATGCCAATAACTTGGCTATTTTGTATGCCAAGACAGATAAATTGGAAAAGGCTATTAACATTTTACATAATTTACTAATAGAAATTCCTAAAGATTTTAGTAGGGAAGAAAAAGCTCGCCTTCAACATAATCTAGCAACTTATGAATGGAAATTAAATGGTAAAAATCCTCTTTTGGTTTATTTGAAATCCCTCCAAATCAGAAAAAAAGAAAATGACTCTTGGGGCTTACTGTCAAGCTATTCAAGTCTAATGGACTATTATATGGTTAAAGGAAAAGATTTGATAACGTCCGAAGCCTATGCCGATTCATTGATTTCAATTTCATGGTCTTTAAAAAATCCCAATGCAGAGATTGAAACATTAGCTAAATTTTTGAAGTTCAATCCAAAAAAGTATGCCACTTTAGCACCAAGATATGTATATCTAAAAGATAGTATTGAGCAAAGTAGACAGGTTTACAGCAATCAATTTGCATTCTTAAAATACCTAGATGAAATAGAAAAAGAACAACTTTTAAAACTGGAGAGCTCTGCAGCCCAAAAAGAAATTGAATTAGCGCAACAAAGGATACAAAAAGTTATTCTATTGTCCTTAATCTTGGTGCTTTCTATTGGCGGATTTTCTTACTATTTTATCCTCCGCCACCGTCACCAAAAAGAAAAACTGCAAGAAATCTACAACACAGAAAAACGCATAAGTGCCGATTTACATGATAACCTGGCCGCCGATATGTTCGGAACCTTATTAATTGCCCAAAACAAAGAAATTGATGACTCTTTAGTAAACAAATTAGAAAGTCTTTATCAACAAACTAGACGGTTATCCCATCAAAACGATACCATTATGATGGGAAAAGATTTTCGTGATGAATTAAAAAGTCTTTTTTCTGATTTTAGAAACAACAAAATAAAACTAATCATTTCGGGTATTAACGATATAAATTGGACTACTATCAAAGAGGAGTCATGTATTGTACTGCATAGAAGTATAAAGGAAGTTTTAGTCAATTTAAACAAGCACTCTATGGCCTCAAAGGCAATTTTTAGATTTGAAAGTGATGAAAAATTTATAACACTTAACTATAATGATAATGGTATAGGGATATCTGCCGATCAAAAAAAAGGTGCTGGCTTCAAACATATAACAGAAAGGGTTAAAAATTGCAGAGGTACTTTTGCAATTAATGCCAACAAACCAAGAAATGGCTTAGCTTTAGAATTGAGTCTTCCAAAAAAATAAATTTTACGGGTTTCCGTAATGATTATTTATGTACAATGCAGAATTTTATAAACTTAGAATTCTAACGTTGAATATTACACAAAATGCTAAGTAAAATAATGGTTGTTGAAGATTCTGAGACCACAGGCTATGGTATAACCATGATGCTCAAAAAAGAACTTGGAATCAAAGAAGTTGTATTTTGTCAATACTGCGATGATGCCTATTTGAAGCTTCAAAATGCAATAAACAACAACGATTCTTTTGACTTGGTAATCACTGATTTATCGTTTAGGCCAGACCATAGGCCCAGTCAAATAACGTCAGGACAAAAACTAATAGAAAAAATCAGAAAAATTGATCACAAACTAAAGATCATAGTTTGCTCCGTAGATATAAAGCCCACTTTACTCAAAAAACTAAAAAAAGAAAAAAAGGTTTCTGGTTTTGTATTAAAAGGCAGAAATGCCCTAACTGATTTACAACTTGCCATTCAAAAAGTTCAGATTGGAAAAAACTTCATATCTGAATCTCTTATAAAAGATTCTCAAACAACTTCATTTATTGAAGTATCCAACTATGAAATACAACTTTTAGAATTGCTTTCCCAGGGTTTATCCCAGCATGAAATTGCAAACGAGCTAAAATCAAAAAACATTAATCCGAGCGGACTTAGCTCTATTGAAAAAAAACTTAATAGGTTAAAAGATGACTTTCAGGTGAAAAGTACCATCCAATTGGTAGCACAAGCCAAAGACTTGGGAATAATTTAGTCTTTATAGCACTTTAACGATTAAATCTGACGGTTTATCCAAATTTTAAGAAAACCATGTAGGTCTTACGGGTTTCCGTAAACAAGGGCACTCCCCATATCGTACTTTTTCATAAGTTTAAAAGCAAAGTATGCGCTTAGGGTTATCTATAGTCTTTTTATTGGTTTTATTGTCTTGTTCAAAAACAGAAGAAGGCACAAGCCTAGGCGAAAATGAATTTAAAGCAACTGTCAACGGAAAGACCATGATTTTTGATAACGCCGTTATCGCCGAAACACAGCAGGTAAATGGTCCTTTCTTCAGATTTGTTTTCATAGGTAGTAACGGTGATGACCCAAATACCAGTCCAACCATTTTGGTTAGTATGGTTTACCCTGGAGTAGAATTTTTCTATGAGGAACGAGGTTTAATTGATAATGGTGAGACCAATTCGGCAAATCCCTTATGCCAATATATTGAAAGAGAGACAAGTTCTGGCCTTGAGTTTATAGATTCAGATACTGAAACCACTAGAATTGCCACAGCATCCATAACCAGTCTTGATACCATTAATAAATTAGTAAGTGGCACATTTAGATTTACCAGTTTTGATGACACTTTAGGACAATTTTACGAAGTAACGGATGGCGTCTTTAATAACTTAAAATACATAAATAAAGATTAAATCAAATAATAACTAAAACCAAACAATGATGAAAAAACTCTTTATTACAATTGCCTTAGCAATAGCGACATGTGTTGGCTTAAATGCACAAATGTCTGAATCAGGCAAACTTGGCGTTGGTCTGGCATGGACCTCCCTTAACTATGGTGTGTCAGCCAAATACAATTTCACTGAAACCCATACCGGGCAGTTAATTGTTGGAGCCGCAAATTATGGGTTTAGTTTTTCTGGAGCCAACAGCTTCTCTCTTACAGGAAGATATTCCTATAATTTTGAAGAAGGAGATATTGATTTTGCTACTTGGAAGCCTTATTTATATGGGCAAGTAGGATATTGGACCTATAAATTCAATGACCCTTTCTTTGGCAGTGATTTTAATTCTAATTCCATAGCAATTGGTGCTGGTGGAGGTATAGAATGGAGCATCAACAACTTTATTGAAGGTTTAGCTTTTAGTACCGAACTCGGATATACCAATATTGCCTTTGATGGATTGACTTCAGTGGGAGGATTCAACTTTGGCGGTGGAATTCACTTTTATTTTTAAAAAAATCAGTTGAGTTAGTTTAAGTGTATTGGTCGGTTCAAGTATTGAACCGACCAATAAATAATTATATTATGTATAAGGTAATCCTATTCATTACAACATTTCTTTTTATCTCAACCTTGCAACTGAAGGCACAAACCTTCACCAAAATGCAAGATTTACTACAAACCGTTGAAACGGCCAAATTAACTTACCGGCAAAGTATAAGGGAACTTGATGATGGCTTATCGGAATACATCGTTGTAGAAGTTGATACTAAAGGTAAAGAAGTAGAGACTTTTTATAGGTTCAGCTATTCCGATATCGATGCAAACACGGTTCGTTCGATTACCAAAAAAGACCTCATAATTGTGCAATTGCTGATTGAAGGCAAACAAAAATTGATACAAAAAATAACTGATGGTGGCGAAAAGATTAACTACATAAGCGAATTTCAGTTTCTTGCAAACAATTCTGAAAATGGGGAAGAACTAGCAAAAGCAACAAAAGGCCATATTCCCAATGCCATTGCATTTGAAGAACAACGACTTTCATTGACCTCATATGAGGGCCATATGGCCTGGCTAGTTGAAAATATTGGAGCTGTGGAGCTTCCTAAAAAAGAGATTATACAAAAGGTTTCAAAAACCGATTTTGCCGGAAAATTAATCGTTGACCAAACGTTCAATGCCAAAAGCAAGACTAAAAATGAACTGCGCGAACTCAATTTAGCAACCTTAAATCCAAATTCTGTAGGCTACAGAATAATGGATGATGAATTTATAATTTCAGTTGGTTCAAGAAGGAATATCAAGGGTATAAGATTCGCCGAAGACGGTGTGCAAAAAAACTATCAAAGTGATTTAAGGTTTTACGCAAAATCAATAACAAACGGGAAAGATATTTATAAGGTTTTAAAGAATTCCATTCCATTGGCTGAAGAAGAGTTTGAGAAGAATAGACCCGATGTCTCTAATGAATCAAAAGCCTTATCCTATTTAAACCAAAAGATAGCTGAGATAAGCTATGGCGAAGAAACTATTTCACAAAACCTAAGCATCCAAGATGTTGTGGCACAATTAAAACAAACAGAAACCCAGCCCGATAAAAGCACCTCTTATGTTTTTAATTTCAATTTTGGTGATATTAATGCCAACAATATTGATTATGATGGTCAAAAAGACCGATTGTTTGTTGTTTTACCTATTAAAAAATCAGTTGATTTCGTCCAAGAAATAGAGAACGGAGAATTACAGAATTACACCAATACGGTAAAGCTTTTTTTCAATACCATAGAAGATGCCATAATTGGTGTTGAAGCTTTAAAAACACTTGCCGCCAACTATGAGCAAAAACTAGATGCTTCCAGTTATAAACCAACATCATTTACCACTTCTATTGCAGTTTTAAAAAAAGTGATACAAAAGGTTAAAATTGGCGATGATAACTATGATCTTTTTATTGAAGTTACGGATGAGAAAACGAAAACGGTAAAAGTGACCACAGTATTCTCAAATCTAAAGAAAAGTTTAGAAACTATTCACGAATTCAGTATCGCTAACATTAACCCAAAAAATTGCGAAATCACGATTAAAGGAAAGCATGTCATTGCCGAATTAAATACCACCCACTTAGAAAAGATTGTAAAAACCTACGTTGATGGTGAAATCAAGCCTTATGTATATAAAGTTGGTATTGAGGCAAAGGGCATTGAAGAAGCTAGAAAAATCGTAAACATATTTCAATCAATATCAAATTAGGTCGCTATGAAAAAAACATGGATAATAGTATTTATATCACTCATAATGTCATGTTCATCAGACGATGGAAATGAGGTTATCGACAATTCTTCAAACAGTCCGATGACATTTGCTTTTAATGGTGAGAACAGAACGCCTCTTGAAGGTGCCTCGGCAGCTTCAAATACTCAAATTACTTTGGGAGAATCTACAATTTCTAGTTTCGGTATTTCCGGTGGATTTGCGGATTTATCAGGAAACTTATGGAGTTTAGGAATGTCTTTTACCTCTAGTAATGGAAACATATTTACTAAAGGTGCTGTCTTTAGCTCAACCAATCTGACCGAAGGAGAATCATTTTTAGCCATTTACAGTCAAAACCTTGAAGGAGACGAAGATCTCTTTGACGCCGAAAACAATGGGGATTTATTTTTCACTTTAAGCATAACCGAAATTGATATGGAAAACCAAACCGTTTCGGGTGAGTTTAGCTTGAACTTGAATGCTGTTGGTAATGATGAAATATTCGAGATAAGAAACGGTAGATATATCAATCTACCCTTACAAACTAATTAATACTTATAACCAAATAAAACAGTCAATATGAAAAAAATTACTTTATTTACAATAGCCTTATTGGGCTCAATGGCGTTGACAAATGCCCAAACTGTGATTACGGTGGACAACTCCGCTGGTAGTAACGCAAATTTTAGTGATTTACAAACCGCCATATCCAACGCTACTGCAGGTGATATCATTTATGTACACCCATCTGAAACCAATTATGGAAATATTGAGGTGGATAAAGCCCTTACTTTAATTGGTTTTTCACATAGTTCTGCAGACAAGCAGACCCTAATAACAGATTTAACTTTAACTTCCAATGCTTCAAATGTTAAAGTAACTGGTTTTAGAGTTACAGATGACCTTTTCATAACAGACGGGACACCAATTTCCAATTTAGTTTTGGAAAACAACTTTTTCAGTAGTTCTATGGTTATTAACAATGGAGGTGTAGATAATTTAGTGCTTAGAGGCAATATTATTAATACAATGGGCGGAGGTGGCTCAACAGGATCTAGCTTTTCAAACGCTCTTATCACCAATAACATATTCTATGGAAACCTTACGGTAAGATTGCATGAGTCAGTGACCGTTAAGAATAATATTTTTTTGACATCCGAAGTATTTAATAATCGAGATGAAACAGGGAATGTAACAATTCAAAATTCAATTTTTATTGCAAGAACTACTGGCACTGCCAATGCCAATAATGACGGTGTAACTTTTGAAAACTGTTTAATATACAATCAATCAACTGGCAACGCCGAAGCCCTCGTTGGTACTGGAAATATTGTAAATGTTGACCCTCTTTTTGTTGAAGATAATGACAATACCATTTATGAGGCACTTCTAGATGACTATAATCTACAAACTGGTTCTCAAGCCATTGACGCCGGTGTAAATGGTGAAGACCTCGGCATTTTTGATGGTAGTGGCTTCGTATTCGACAATGTTGGCTTTTCAGATGGTATTCCAACCGTAAATATCCAAGCTATTAGCACTACCGTAGCCCCTGGCCAAAACCTTAATGTGATTATTAATACTTCCAATCAATAATCATATGAAAAAGATAATATTGATTTGCCTCCTCCTTTTTGGGGGTTGGGCAACGGCACAGAGTATCGGTGCCGCAGAATATTTTATAGATGGACCAGACCCTGGATTGGGTAATGGAACTGCATTAACGGTAAATGGAAATTCTGGTGAATTGACCCAAGAGTTTTCTATTCCAACCGCGGGCCTTACGGAAGGTTTTCATAGCTTATATGTTAGAACTCAGATTTCTGGAGGGAATTGGAGTTTATATGACAGAACTGTATTTTTTATTTCTAGAGTATCAGATGTATCGCAGGCAATCACTACGCTTGAGTATTTCTTTGATGACGACCCTGCGTTAGGCAATGGAACTGCATTGGCTCTTGATAACAATACGGGCTCTATAACACAATCTTTCAGTATTCCAACAACGGGCCTTGGCAATGGTTTTCATAGTTTGTACATACGAACACGGAACACGGAAGGAACTTGGAGTTTATATGACCGGACCATTTTCTATATCGGAAATTTTGCTGATGAAAATGAACCTATAACCGCGGCCGAATATTTCTATGATGTCTCAGACCCAGGTGTTGGCAACGCAACGGCATTGACCCTAGATGAAAATATGGGAGAACTTACCCAATCATTGTCATTACCAACCGATGGATTAGCATCAGGAGCACATACGGTTTATATTAGGGTAAGAACCGAAAGCGGAATATGGAGTCTCTATGACAGCGCAACATTCACCGTTGACCCAAATGCAATTGACAATACGGTCACTGTTGTTGACAATCTGTTGACTGCTAATTTTGACGCTACGGGAGCAGCCTACCAATGGCTGGACTGCAATAGTGGTAATACGCAAATTTCAGGAGCGACCGAGAGAAGCTACACAGCAATTGAAAGTGGTTTTTATGCCGTTCAAATTTCATTTAACGGACAAACTGTAATTTCTAGTTGCATCGAAGTTGAAGTAGAATCAGATGATGACGACGGTGATGGAGTTCTGGATGTAGATGATAACTGTCCACTCACTCCTAATCCGGACCAATTGGATACCAATGGAGATGGAGAAGGTGATGTTTGTGACGACGACGATGATGGCGATGGTGTTTTAGATAGTGAAGACAACTGTCCCTTTATAGCAAACGCCGACCAGTTGGATACCGATGGTGATGGCGAAGGTGATGCCTGTGATACGGATGATGATGGAGATGGCATTGATGATACTGCGGATAATTGTCCTTTGACTCCTAATGCTGACCAGGGCGATAGCGATAATGACGGTGTCGGGGATGTTTGTGATGATGATTCGGATAACGACGGAATTGCAGATGCCGATGATCTATGCCCAAACACCCCAATTGGAGCTGTGGTAAACTTTGATGGCTGTGAG
>CAYGUO010000109.1:0-10549 GCA_964353095.1 uncultured Flavobacteriaceae bacterium
AAAGAGTTATCTGAAGTGTAATTGGGAGTGGACTTCTCAGAGGAGGAGCAAGTACAGTTAAATGAACAGTTCGAGGAATTATCAAAAGAGCTCGACGCGCTTAAGAAAGACAATCAGGGTTTAAAAAAACCTTTGGACTTGGATATTAATGCACAGAAACAAGAAAGTGTAAAAAAGGACTTGGAAGATGCCTTAGAAGAGATTAATAAGCATCAGGGGATTGAAGAGTCTTCGGAAAGCCAAGAGAAACAGGAAGCAGGAAATAATGCAACTCAAAAGCAAAAAGCTGCTGCACAAAAGATGAAGGAAATGAGTGAAAGTTTGCAGCAGAGCTCATCTGCATCTGGAGGGGGAAGCACGATTACAGAAGACGCAGAAATGCTGAGGCAAATTCTTGAAAATCTAATCACGTTTTCGTTTAAGCAAGAAAATTTGTTTGACTTGGTTCAAGAGTCGGGCAATGGGGGAATAGCCGAGTTTTCTAACACAGTTAGGCAACAAAAAGAGCTTAAGGGATTATTTGAACATGTTGATGACAGCTTATTTGCGTTGTCACTTAGAAGAGCTGAGTTGTCAGAGTTTGTTAATGAACAGATTACTGAGGTATATTATAATATTGATAAATCACTGGAAAGTATTGCCGAAAACCAAACTTATCAAGGCGCGTCATATCAACAATATGTACTTACTGCGTCCAACAGCTTAGCAGATTTTTTGGCGAAGCTACTGGACAATATGCAGCAGAGTATGCAACCTGGGCAGGGACAGGGTCAAGGTGAGGGGTTTCAATTACCGGACATTATTGAAGGGCAGCAGTCGTTACAAGAAAAGATGGGTAAGGCAGGTGAACAAGGCAAAAGCGGAAAGCAGGGAAAACAAGGTCAAAAGGGGCAACAAGGCCAAAAGGGAGATGGTGGAAAGAATGGTAAGGGAGAACAGGGTGAAAAAGTGGATGGTGGAGAGAATGGAGAAGGTGGTGAAAAGGGAAAGAAGGGTAATGATGGAAAGAATGGTGGTGGTGAGAACGGCGAGGGGCAAGGAAGTGAAGGAGAAGGTCAAGGGAATGGTGCCACAGAAGCGGAATTAAGGGAGATTTTTGAGATATATAAGGAGCAGCAAGTAATACGCCAAAAACTGGAGGAACAGCTTAAGAGTATCATCGACAATGATAAACAAGATTTAGCTAAAAAATTGGTTCGTCAGATGGAGAGTTTCGAGAATGATTTGCTTGAGAATGGCATTACCCAGCGAACAATGAATAAGATGAATATGATTCAACAACAGTTGTTAAAGTTGGAGAATGCAGCGTTGAAGCAGGGCCAAAAGAAGGAGCGGGAGAGTCAAACAAACCAGAGTCAATTTCAGAATACGATTACAACAAAGCCCGACTTATTAAAAGGCAAGACGAATAGTATTGAAATTTTAAACAGACAAGCATTACCTTTGCGCCAAAATTATCAAAATAGGGTAAAGCGTTATTTCAAAGATGAAGGTTAATTTCAACAGTGAAACTACTTTCCGACTATCGGATGAAGAAAAGTATGCCGATTGGGTAGCTAGGATAATAGCATCTGAGAGTAGAGTAACGGGTCAGATAGCGTACATTTTCTGTGAGGATAGTTATCTCTTGAAGCTTAACGAGAAGTTTTTGAACCACGATACTTTAACCGATATCATCACTTTCGATTACTGTGAAGGAGATGTAGTTAGCGGTGATATTTTTATATCAATAGAGAGAGTTGAGGAAAATGCAAAGGAGTTGAAAATTAATTTTAGAGAAGAGTTGCACCGGGTAATGAGCCATGGGGTTTTACATCTTATAGGCTACAGTGATAAGGTTGTTGAAGAAAGTCGTAGAATGCGATTAAAGGAAAACGAAAAAATGGAATTGTTCCACGTGGAACAATAGTTGGGTATGTTTGAAAAGGAATATGACGTAGTCGTTGTTGGAGGAGGTCATGCGGGTGCTGAGGCGGTTGCTGCTGCTGCAAATATGGGTTCTAAAACCTTATTGGTGACAATGAACCTACAAACGATCGGACAAATGTCATGTAACCCTGCAATGGGTGGTATAGCCAAGGGGCAAATTGTACGAGAGATTGATGCACTGGGGGGTTATAGCGGAATCGTTACAGATAAGTCTGCCATACAGTATAAGATGTTGAATAAGTCTAAGGGGCCTGCGATGTGGAGTCCGAGAGCGCAGAACGATAGAATGCGTTTTGCGGAAGAGTGGAGGCTTGCGTTGGAGAATACACCTAATGTAGATTTTTACCAAGAAATGGTTTCAGGTTTGCTGGTTGAAAAGAATAAGATAGTAGGCGTAAGAACTTCCTTAGGTATTGATATAAGATGTAAGGCCGTTGTATTGACCAATGGCACATTCTTAAATGGACTAATTCATATAGGCGAGAAGCAATTTGGAGGGGGACGTGCTGGGGAAAAGGCGGCAACCGGAATTACAGAGCAGTTGGCGGATTTTGGGTTTGAGAGTGGCAGAATGAAAACAGGAACCCCACCACGGGTAGATGGAAGATCGCTGGATTATGCTAAAATGATTGTACAACCTGGAGATGTTAAACCGGACAAATTCTCATATTTAGATACAGCTGTTTTAAAAGAACAGCGCGATTGTCATATGACGCATACGAGTACATTGGTGCATGATTTGTTACGTGAAGGATTTGATAGGTCTCCAATGTTTAATGGTCGAATTAAAAGTATTGGCCCAAGATATTGTCCATCCATAGAAGATAAGATCAATAGATTTGCCGATAAAGATTCGCATCAAATATTTGTGGAGCCAGAAGGTTGGCATACTGTGGAGGTGTATGTAAATGGCTTTTCTACTTCGTTGCCGGAGGATGTGCAGTATAAAGCCTTAAAATCCGTAGTAGGGTTTGAAAATGTAAAATTCTTTAGACCAGGCTATGCAATCGAATATGATTATTTTCCGCCTACGCAATTAAAGCATACGCTTGAAACGAAGTTGATAGAGAACTTATATTTTGCAGGGCAAATAAACGGCACTACGGGGTATGAGGAAGCTGCCTCTCAAGGTTTAATGGCGGGTATAAATGCACATCTTAAAATAAACGAAAAGGAGTCTTTCATTTTAAAAAGGGATGAGGCCTATATAGGGGTTTTGATTGATGATTTGATAACCAAGGGAACGGAAGAACCTTATAGGATGTTTACCTCAAGAGCGGAGTATAGAACATTACTTCGTCAGGATAATGCAGATTTAAGATTAACACCTAAGAGTTTTGAAATTGGTTTAGCCACAAAAGAAAGACTAGACTTAATGGAAATCAAAGAACTCAAATCAGAAAAATTCGTTGATTTTTTTAGAAATACGAGTTTCACAACAGCGGAAATAAACCCCATATTGGAAGAGGTTGCCTCTTCACCAGTGAAGCAATCAGATAAGATGTTTAAGGTATTCTCAAGACCTAAAGTAACTATGGATCACATGCTTCGCCTAGATGCCGTTTCTGACTTCGTAAAGGAACACGACATTAATAAAGAGGTGTTGGAACAGACTGAGATTCAGGTAAAATATTCTGGGTATATCGCTAAGGAAAAGATCAACGCGGATAAACTGCTCCGTTTAGAAAATGTCAAAATTCCTGATGGGTTTGATTATAGAAAGCTAAAATCACTTTCTTATGAGGCGAGGGAAAAGCTGGAGGCAATACGGCCGGTTACCATTTCACAGGCTTCGAGGATAAGTGGGGTAACTCCATCAGACATCAGTGTGCTTTTAGTTTTCTTGGGCAGATGAAAAAAGCAATTTTTTTAAACAGTTAAAACCAATTACCCCTTAGGTTTTAGGAGTTATGCTCTTGGTTTTCATGCTGTTTTTTATTGATGCTGTTAAACCTTCATTGCGTCAGCCGATTACTATGTTTGGGTTGGGAGTTTTTTTGTTAGCCTATTCTGTTTCATTAGAGGTTCGGGGTGACGGGGTTTGTTTTAAGCATTTAAAACTATTTGGGTTAACGATTGTGAAAACAAAACATAGGGTTATTAATCCTGAGGTGATTCGGGTTTTCCCGGCCTTTTTTAAAAATGAATTTAACTGGGGTCCAATTGCTGCGATGTGCAAACAAAGTAAGAATGTTAAATATGTTGTTAGGTTATTTAACCAGAATAAGCATTGGACCGTTTTTAAAACTAATTCATTTGATAAGGCTTCTTTGCAAGCAAAGAAACTAGGGGCGATTTTAAATATTAAGGTCGAGACTCAAAAATAAATGTTGTTCCACGTGGAACATTTTGGTAGTTCAATAGCGGATGCGCTATCAATTCTAATTTTTCATAAGAGGAAGTCATGAGGTTATAGGTGATTATAGCTTTGAACAATTTAAACTTGGCTTGATTTTTGAGTTTTGAAAAAGACTAAATCAAACCAAAAATGAAAAAGTATATCGTAATCTTTTTAGGGCTTTTATTTTTTCAATCTTGCATTCCATTACGTGTCGCCCCAAAAATTGCTGATTATAAAGTCGTTGATGGCAAACGCTTTAAAAGAGGGCTTCCAAAGAAAACTACATTTATTTTTGAAGACCCTAAAGATGCGGGACACTTTTATGAATACGTAAATACTAAGTTTAATTTAGAAGATTACTATGTTGACGTTCAAGTGCCTTTTGAAATTGACGGAAAATCTTTTTTCTTTTCATTTTATGAAGTTGAGATTAAAGACAAAGCATTGAATTTATTTCCATTGGTATTTGATATTGCCGCAAATGCGACATTAGGCAATGATGATTTTGAAACCTATGCTACCAATGAAGATAACACTATTCTTAGAGATGGAAATTGGTATATTGCCATTGAGGTATTTTCTGATACAGAGAAAGACTGCCTTCAAGAAAATTCGGTTTCAAGGGATGTTGTTTTACCGTATCTTAGAACTCTAAAAGAAGAATACCTTTCTACGCATAACTACAATGAAGTTGTTTTTAAAAACTAAAGATTTTTCGGTTTCTAAAGAAGATTTTGAGTTACACCATGATATAGAATTGGACATGTTGGTTACAAAACCACAGCCCAAAAACCTTAATCTGTATTATGAAAGCGAAGCATATATTTCGCATACAGATGCAAAAACTTCTTTTTTAGATAAGGTTTATCACATAGTAAAAAGGCATAGCTTAAAAAAGAAGCTTCGTCTCATTACAGCACTTAGTGATGGAGAACAAACCTTGCTCGACTTTGGCGCAGGCACTGGAGATTTTTTAACGACCGCAAAAAATGCCCAATGGAAGGTTGAGGGCGTGGAGCCAAATAAGAACGCTCGGCTTAAGGCTGACAAAAAAGGAGTGAGGCTAGTAAAAGATTTAACATCCCTTAAGGCTAAAAAATTTAAGGTAATCACGTTGTGGCATGTGTTAGAGCATTTGCCAGACTTGAAAAAACAAATAGCTGATTTAACTTCTATGTTAGACAATAAGGGAACCCTTGTAGTTGCAGTGCCAAATTTTAAATCGTTTGATGCAAAACATTACGGTAGGTTTTGGGCAGCTTATGACGTGCCAAGGCACTTGTGGCATTTTTCAAAAAAGGCAATAGAAAAACTTTTTCAAGAACAGGGTATGGAAGTGGTTGGAATAAAGCCTATGGTTTTTGATGCCTACTATGTTTCCTTATTATCCGAAAAATATAAAAAGGGTCATCAAAATTTTATAAGGGCATTTCATATTGGCTTTTTATCTAATTTAAAAGCAAAACGCTCAAAAGAATACTCGTCACATATTTATTTACTTCAAAAAAGAGTTTAAGGCGATTTAAGGGAATTTTAGAATAACATCCAGCGGATTCCTTTAAAGATAATTTTAAGCAGCACAGAGGCCTTTATACTAGTTGGTTTTTTATAGACAAACCTGATTGTCATAAATAAAACCAATAGATTTTGATTATTAAGAGGAAATGTGAATAATTGTATAATCTATTCTTGAATTGAAATACCTTTTATATTTTTGCCGGACTTAAAATAAATTAAAGATGAAAAAAGTAGTAGCACTTGTCGCAGTAATTTTATTAGCGTCGTGTCAGCAAAATAAAATTGGCTTTGTTGATAACATAAAAGTTATGGACGCTTACCAAGAGAAGCAAGATGTAGAAGCAAAGTTTAAAACAAAGGCAGAAGCCCTGAATAAAAAAAGAGATAGTATTTCTCAGGCTTTTCAAATTGAAGTACAAGCCTTTCAGGCGAGAGCACAGCGCATGGCACAGCAAAAAGCCCAAGAAGAGTACGGGGTTATTCAGCAACGTGGTCAGTTTATGGGCCAACAGTTGCAGCAAGAAGAACAACAATTACAAGCCGCTGGACAAGTGGAAATGGATAGTGTGGTATCCGTGGTACGAGAAAAAATAAAGGAATACGGGAAGACAAATGGCTATACCTACATACTAGGTGGAGGTAATGGCGGAAGCGTTTTGTACGGCGCTGAAGCACAAGACCTTACGCAAGAAATGATTAAAATATTGAACGAGGAATATAAGAAATAAATATTCTATGTTACTGATAATAAAAGCCTTAACCTTGAGTTAAGGCTTTTTTATGCAATATGATTTACTGCAATAGGTATAAAAGAAAGACTGTTGGCACTAAATAGATCACTATGGTCTTAGCTCCCTCATAGTCTTTTGCAATGCGTTGGCCAAAAAACAGCATTAGCAATGCAGTACATGAGATCATAGCACCGTAAACTGCAAAGGTTTTATTATTGTGTAGTAACAACTGCACTACCCCTATTAAACTCAAAATACCAGCTGCAATCTCAGTAATGGTAACAATACCTAACAGCAGGGGCACCTTATTTTTTAAAGGTGATTTCTCAAAATGACCCTTAAGCCAAGACAGATTGCCATTCCAGTCAATAAGTTTATCAATACCACTTTGCAAGAAAGTAATAATCAAAAAAATGAGCAATACCGTTTCGGCAGCGTTTTCTAAAAAATGAACGTACATATTTTTTCTTTTAAGAGGCTTTTGTGTGTAAGAGCCTAGTTAATTTTATGGATAAATCTGAAAATATAATTTTAGCATTACCATTGCGTTCCACGTGAAAAATGGCATCTTCCAGCTCTTGGGTAATGGCTAAAATATTGTTTTCATGTACAAAAGGAGCAAATTTTTTAAGTTCAAAACCATCGGTATGCATTTTGGCATATACCAAGTCGTTCGCACTATAGTTTAGCAATAATGCCTGACGAATGATGCTGATACAATAACGCAAATACTTTTTTTGAACCTCTCTCCCAGTTTTTGCAACCTCTTCACTCCAGGCAAGCAGCTCGTGAATTGCCGCTTTGTTGCCCTTGGCCTTGAATGCGCTACGTACCCATTGAACGAACCACTTCTCAAAGATTAAATCTTCTGAGTCGTTGCCCATTAAGTCCAATGCTTTGTTAAGATTGCCGTTTGCTTCATGGGCTACCCTGTTTGCCTCTGCTTCGTTAAGTCCTTTTTGTAAAAGAACGTTTGCGATTACATTTTGGGCAAGGGGAGGAAAATGTAATATTTGGCACCGTGACCTGATTGTATTGATGATTTGTTCTTCATCTTCAGCAATTAAAATAAGGATTGTTTTTTCAGGGGGTTCTTCAATAAGCTTAAGTAACTTGTTGGATGCAGCGGTATTCATTCTATCCGCCATCCAAATAACCAATATCTTGTAGCCACCCTCATAAGCTTTTAATGAAAGCTTTTTAACGATATCTTGTGCTTCATCGACCCCAATTTGCCCTTGTTTTTTCTCAATACCAATGAGTTGGTACCAGTCAAATAGATTGCCATAGGGCTGTTCTTTTACAAATTTTCGCCATTCTTCAAGATAATGGTCGCTAACGGCATGGCTTTTAACCTTATCTGAATTGGAAACCGGAAACACAAAATGTAAATCAGGATGTGCAAGAGCTTCACATTTGGTATTGCAGACTTGGTTGTTACCCTCATTTTCAGCTTCGGTATTCTTACAGAGCACATATTGTGCATAGGCCAAGGCCAAGGCCAAAGTGCCAGTTCCTTCAGCGCCTATAAATAATTGCGCATGGGGTATCCGACCCGCATCCGCAGTGGCCGTAAGATGTTTCTTTAAATGGGTAAGTCCGTAAACTTCTTTAAACAACATGAGCCAAATATAAGGTATTTGAAGACTGTAGTTTAAATCAAGAAACCACAAAAAAGCAAAAATTTAGCGGTTTTAGAATAGTATAAGATTTTCGGAATTCTTTACATTTGAAAACCAAATGGTAGCATATCCTATTTACTAATCAAAAAGCTTAAAAATACGCTATGAAAACACTTGAAGATTTCAATTTTGAAAATAAAAAAGCTTTAGTAAGGGTAGACTTTAATGTACCCTTAGATGCAGATTTTAAGGTAACGGACACGAGTAGGATAGAAGCTGCAAAACCAACAATTTTAAAAATTTTGGAAGATGGCGGTTCAGCTGTTTTAATGAGTCACTTAGGGAGGCCAAAAGGAGAGCGAAATGAAAGCATGTCCCTGCAACATATTTGTAATACGGTTTCAGAAATTATTGGGGTTCAGGTAAAATTTGTAGCGGATTGTGTAGGGGAAAAAGTAGATGAAGCTTATGCAAAAATGGAGATGGGCGAGATTTTATTGCTTGAGAATTTGCGTTTTTATGGTGAAGAAGAGAAGGGAGACTCAAATTTTGCTGAAAAGCTATCTAAATACGGGGACATCTACGTGAATGATGCCTTTGGGACAGCGCACAGGGCACATGCGTCAACAACCATTGTTGCCAATTACTTTGATGGGGCCAAATGTTTTGGATATTTATTGGCAAAAGAAATAAAGGCTATTGAGAAAGTAATGCGAACTGGAGAAAAACCGGTTACCGCAATCTTGGGAGGCGCCAAGGTTTCTTCAAAAATTACCATTATTGAAAATATCTTGGACAAAGTAGATCATTTAATCATAGGTGGCGGAATGACCTATACTTTCATTAAAGCGCAAGGTGGTAAAGTAGGAGATTCTATTTGTGAAGATGACAAAATGGAGTTGGCACTTGATATTTTAAAGCAGGCCAAAGAAAAAGGAGTGTCCATACATTTACCAGTTGACGTTTTGGCTGCAGATGACTTTGATAATGCGGCAAACACCAAAATAGTTGCTGTAGATAGTATTCCTGATGGTTGGCAAGGTTTGGATGCTGGCCCGACAACCCTTGAAAATTTTAGAAAGGTCATTCTTAAATCAAAGACAATTTTATGGAACGGACCAGTAGGCGTCTTTGAAATGGAAAATTTTGCTAAGGGTACAATCGCCATCGGTAATGCAATAGATGAGGCTACCAAAGCCGGTGCATTTTCATTAGTGGGTGGTGGAGATTCTGTAGCAGCGGTCAAACAGTTTGGCTTCGAAGAGAAGGTGAGCTATGTTTCCACCGGTGGCGGTGCAATGTTGGAGAGTTTGGAAGGAAGAACCTTACCGGGCATCGCTGCAATAATAGGCTAGTAAAGGCGTTATCGATTAACGGACTTTATCTTAATTTTTCATGGTTTTAACCGAAATCTTTTATTTTTTCAATAAAAAACTGCATTTTCGTTAGCCCCAAACTAAACTATGACCAAGATGAAAAAGATTAAAATTCATTTTTGGGCGGTAGCATTTGTTTTGACTACGCTCTCTTTAAATGCTCAACAAGTTGATTCCATTACCATAAAAGCGGTTGATTCGTTATTGGTAAACCTAGACACGATACAAATCAATCCGGAAAAAGCAGTAGATATTCCTTTGAATATTCCTGCAATCGGCTCTAAGAACGAAGATAAAAAGCTGGAAGATTTACTGGAAGCCTATACTTATGATAGCCTCTGGATAGCAGAACTTCACAAAAACGCAGCACTGTTTGATGATATGTATGCTGAGGTAAGTGATTTGAATACAGAAGACACCTACATTGTAGATTTGCCAACCGATACTTTAAAGGCAAGACTTGCGAAACTAAATGCAAGAACACCATTTAATATTGCCTACAATCCTTCTTTAGAAAAGGTGATCAAATCTTTTTTAAGTCGGAAAAGGGGCTTGATGGAACGTATGCTTACCAGCAGTCAATTTTATTTTCCGCTTTTTGAACAAGAACTTGATAATTATGATGTGCCGCTGGAGATGAAGTATTTAGCCATTGTGGAATCTGCGTTAAACCCCAAAGCAAGATCAAGGGTAGGTGCAACAGGGCTGTGGCAATTTATGTATCCAACCGGTAAAATGTACGGGCTTGATGTGAGTAGTTATGTAGATGAACGAAGGGATCCCATAGCTTCTACAATAGCAGCGGCAAAGTACCTCAAAAAATTGCACGGTATTTTTGACGATTGGGATTTAGCTTTGGCTGCATACAATTCAGGACCAGGAAATGTAAATAAAGCCATACGCCGTTCAGGAGGACAAAAAAACTATTGGAATATTAGACACAATCTGCCGAGGGAAACCGCTGGTTATGTTCCTGCTTTTTTGGCCACGATGTATCTTTTTGAATATGCCGAAGAACACGGTCTTAAGGGG
>CAYGUO010000110.1:0-10449 GCA_964353095.1 uncultured Flavobacteriaceae bacterium
TCCGATTTTTATTACGATTCCGGTTACGGTTTCTGTTTTGCGAGTTATTTGAATTTCTGTTTCGTTCTGGTTTAGGAGCAGCTTCTGGCGGTACATCATCCATAAACGGATGCTCACCCATTCTGGGCACTTCTTGCTTGATTAATTTTTCAATATCACGCAGGTAGGGTCTTTCTTCCACATCGCAAAAAGATAAGGCGATACCGCTGGCACTGGCGCGCCCTGTTCTTCCAATTCTGTGCACATAGGTTTCGGGTACATTAGGTAGGTCATAATTGATGACCAACGAAAGCTCTTCTACATCAATACCGCGAGCCGCGATATCGGTAGCTACCAATACCTTCAAATCACCATCTTTGAATGCCCCTAAAGCTTTTTGTCTGGCCGTTTGTGATTTGTTCCCATGAATCGCAGCGGATTTAATATCAGCTTGATCTAATTTTTTGACAATTTTATTCGCACCATGTTTAGTACGTGAGAATACTAAAACAGAATCTTGTAAGCGGTCTTCCAACAAATGAACCAGTAGTTTAGGTTTATTTGACTTAGAAACAAAATAAACACCTTGTTCTACCTTTTCCGCCGTAGCCTGTTGTGGTTTTATGGTCACTTGTTCAAAATCACCCAATATTTTTCTTGAAAGCTCAACAATGGTTTTGGGCATGGTAGCTGAGAAAAAAAGCGATTGCCTCTTAGGCGGCAGTTTTGCAATAAGCTTTTTAATATCATGGATAAAGCCCATATCCAACATCTGGTCCGCTTCGTCCAATACGGCATACTCAACATCACGAAGTGAAATAAACCCTTGGTTGATTAAGTCTAAAAGACGACCAGGTGTGGCGATTAATATGTCCACGCCGTTGCGAAGGGTATTTACCTGTTTGCCTTGTTTTACGCCACCAAAAATAACGGTGTTTCTTAATCCTGTATGTTTTCCATAAGCGGTAAAACTTTCACCAATTTGTATCGCTAGTTCACGGGTAGGCGTTACTACTAAAGCTTTGATAGCCTTTTTATGATGGCCCTGGTTTTTGGCTTGATAAAGGTGATGTAAAATGGGAATGCCAAAAGCGGCCGTTTTTCCCGTACCTGTTTGGGCAACACCCAAAAGGTCTTTACCCTTCAGCAGAATTGGAATCGCCTGTTCTTGAATTGGGGTCGGATTGGTATAACCTTCAGTTTCTAAGGCTTTTAAAATAGGTTCGGCTAGGCCGAGGTCTTTAAATGTCATAAGTATAAATCAGCCGCGAAGGTAATTCAATTAATACAATCCATCTTCTTAAAACGACAACTCGGTTTTTCTTATTGGTGTAAACCCTGTTGACTTTGGATTTTTGGAGCATCAATTAAAACAAAATCGATTCTATTCAAAAAATAATGGTCATGAAAATGCTATTCATCATTCTCTGTTTTGGTTTCACTTTGGTCTCATCGGCCCAAACTAGTATAGCTGGTACGGTTACCGATAAGTCAAAAAAACCTATTTCCGGAGTCAATGTCTATTTAGAGGGGACGTATGACGGCACTTCAACAGATGAAAATGGTAAATTTTCTTTTGAGACCATTGAAACGGGCACACAAACCTTGGTGATTTCAATGATCGCTTATGAACCTCATTATGAAATGGGTGATGTTACGTATTTGACCAATTTAAATATTCAGTTGGTAGAAGCAATCAATGAGTTGACAGGGGTAACCTTGTCCGCAGGTACTTTTGAGGCAGGCGATAACTCAAAAGTTTCCGTATTGAAACCGCTGGATATTGTCACTACGGCTGGTGCAGTTGGTGATTTTGTAGGTGCTTTGCAAACCTTACCGGGAACATCGACCGTGAATGAAGACGGCCGTTTGTTCGTTAGGGGAGGCGCTGCCGGCGAGACGCAGTTGTTTGTTGATGGCCTGCGGGTGTTTCAACCTTTTACCCCAACGGCGAATAATCTTCCTACCCGTGGTCGTTTTTCTCCTTTTTTATTTAAGGGAATTACGTTTAGTACCGGCGGGTACTCCGCTGAGTATGGGCAAGCCTTATCCAGTGTGTTGTTATTGAACACTATAGAAATGCCAGAGCAAGAAAAAACAGAAATTAACGTATTGTCTGTTGGTGGTGGACTTGGGCACACCAAGATTTGGGGCGACAAATCTTTAAGTTTTAATACCAACTATATCAATCTTGCTCCTTATGAAGCTTTAATTCCCTCTACGCAAGGTATCCGCTGGAACCGTCCTTTTGAGTCCATTTCCGGAGAAACCGTATTTAGAAGTAAAGGAGAAAAAAGTATGTTTAAAATGTATGCCAATTTTAACCATTCCAATCTCGATATTGACCAAGAGAACATCAATTTTGATGAATTTGTTCGCTTTCAGTTACAGAACAATAATTTATATTTTAATACCTCATACAAACACTTTTTTGAGAATGAATGGACCTTAAACGTAGGTTCCAGTTTTTCTTGGGATACTAATGATATAGCTGTTTTAGATACCGCTATTGATGCAGCGGAAACTGCGGCGCATGTAAAACTCAAGCTTAAAAAATCGTTTACGAATCGGTTTAATATCAACTTTGGAGCTGAATTGTTTCAAACAAACTACCAAGAAACCGTCTTTACTCCGAATAGTACCGAGTTTGAAAGTGGATTTGATGACCAACTATTTGCGGGCTTTGTAGAGAGTGATATCTTTTTTAGTAATGATTTGGCCATGAAAGTGGGTGCACGGATAGAAATCAGCTCTGCGATAGCTGATTTTACCATTTCCCCACGGTTATCGTTGGCCTATAAAAGCAGTGAAAAAGGTCAGTTTTCATTGGCTTATGGTGATTTTTATCAGAATCCCTTAAATGAAGTCCTTCGTTTTAACCCAAACTTGGTTTCAGAGAAAACATCGCACTATATTTTCAATTATCAGTATGCTGATAACGGAAAAACCTTCAGAGCAGAGGCGTATTACAAAGACTATGACCATCTGGTGAAGTTTGATACAGAATTACCACAACCCAACTCGCAATTCTCCAATGCTGGGTTGGGTTATGCAACTGGATTGGATGTTTTTTGGAGGGACAACAAGAGTATAAAAAATTTGGATTATTGGGTTTCGTATTCCTATTTGGATACGGAGCGGGATTTTAGAAATTTTAGGGAACAGGCCACACCAAATTTTGCTCCTGCCCATAATTTTTCTTTTGTTAGTAAGTACTGGATGGATAAATTAAAGTCCCAAGTTGGGCTATCATATCAATATGGTGCTGGTAGGCCTTATGATAACCCGAACACCCCTGAATTTTTAGCTGAAAAAACCAAATCGTTCAACAATGTAAGCGTTAACTGGGCCTATCTCATAGACCAACAAAAGATTTTGTTCTTTGCGGTAAACAATGTTTTGGGCTTTAATAACATCAACAATTATCAATATGCCAACACGCCAAATATGGATGGAATTTTTGAACGGCAAACCATCCGCCCAGCGGCTGATAGCTTCTTTGTTGTTGGTTTCTTTTGGACCATCAGTTCCGATAAGAAGAGTAATCAGTTGGATAATTTATAACCCCCTTTGCGTTAAGTTGACTTTTACATCACTTTTGGGGTGTTCTGCAACATTTTATTTATACTTATTGAGATAGTCAGTTATTTTGTAATTGTTTGCAGGAATTAATGACTTTTTTCATTCATATGAATCAAATTAAAGCTAAACTCGTTGTATTCATTTGTTTCTTGGCAATTACCGCCTTTGGGCAAAATCAACCCCCAGTTTTAACAGGTACTGGCAACCAAGTGTATTGCCCCTTAACCTCATTACCCATTGCTGAGACCATTACTATTACCGATCCTGATGATACCATAACCCTTGCTGTATATATACAAATATCAAATGGTTACATAAATGGGGAAGATTTATTAACGCTTACGGGGAGTCATCCTAACATTACACCTTCATGGGATGCAACCGAAGGAGAATTAACTCTTTTGGGCCCTGCGACCTACCTTGAGTTTGAGGCTGCAATATTGACTACTGAGTTTTCAAGCTCCAATGCTAACCCCGTTGGTTCAAGACAGTTTTCAATAACGGTAGGTGAGCCTAACTATTTGCCAGAAACCCAGCATTATTATGAATTCGTATCAGACCCAGGAATATCTTGGACGGCTGCTGAAGCGGCAGCAGCTTCAAGAACTTATTTTGGTCTTCAAGGTTATTTGGTAACCTTAACATCGCAGGTTGAAGCTGACTTTGCAGGGCAACAAGCAAGCGGATTTGGTTGGATAGGGGCTACCGATTTAGCTGTTGAAGGAGAATGGAGATGGGTTACGGGACCAGAAGCTGGAACCCTATTTTGGCAAGGCCTAGCCAATGGAACGGAGATTACGTATGCTAACTGGAATGGTGGCGAACCAAATAATGTTGGTGGAGGTGGTGAAGATTACGCCCATATTGCCGCAGCATCTGTAATTAGGGGAGGTGCACCAATAGGGGCCTGGAACGATTTGCCTAATGGCGGTGGTGGAGGTGCTTATGCTTCACAGGGCTATGTTGTGGAATATGGCGGTATGGTCGGTGACCCTGTTCTCAATATCACCACAACAACTTCAATTACCATGGACAATGTGTCTCCCACTTGGGTTACCAGTCCAGGTGCCCTTGATGAAAATTACCAATGTGTTAGTGATGTTCCTGCTTTATCTGCATGCTCAAGTCTAGTCACTACTTTTTTCAACCAACAGCAGTTCGCTTGGGGCTTTGGTCTTCAAAACAATACTTCCACGGTGGTAGATAACTGGGAGGTACGCATAGAAAACGCCAATTACCAGCTGAATCCTGCTCAACTAAGCAATCAAACGGCTTTTACCTATACTGAAATTGACAATGGTAACGGAACCTATGATATCACTTTAAGCGGAACTAGTAGTATTCAGGCTTTTAGTAGTATTCCAGGCGGCAATATTGAGTGGCCTGGAGTTAATTTCGGATTTAACCCCACATCCAATGGTATCTCAATTTACTGCGGGGCTATACCTTTTTCGCCACCAGTGGCCACAGATAATTGTGGAACGTCAACGGTCGCTCAGGTGAGTGACGTAATTACGGTAAACAATGGCCCAAACAATTTTGTACGGGTACTATCGTATGAAGCCACTGATAATTTAGGAAACACTTCGTCAATTTATACAAAGACCATTATGGTGAATGACACCACCCCACCAACAGCATCCAATTTGGTAGGTGTCACGGTCAATTGTACGGGTGAAATTCCAGCACCGGATACTGGTTTAGTAACTGATGCGGCCGATAATTGCGTTGGTTCCCTTAGCGTTGCCTTTGTAAGCGATAGCAGCGATGGCGGTACCAATCCAGAAATTATTACAAGAATCTACAGAATTACGGATAGTAATAATAACGCGACCGATGTTACACAATTATTTACGGTTCTACCTGCGCTTTTACTAGCGCAGCCGTCCAATGTTAGTACCGTCGCCGGCAATGCCGCCAGCTTTACGGTGAGCGTGTCAAACGCCAATACCTTTCAATGGCAGGTCAGTACCGATGGTGGGACTACCTTTAGCAATATTACCAATGGTACAACCTATTCCGGGTCTACCACCGCTACGTTGACATTAAACAGTCCGATCAGTAGTGCCATGAACAATTATCGGTATCGGGTCTTAGTTTCCAATGCTGGAAGCCCTTGTGCTATCTTGGTATCAGACAGTGGACTGTTATCAATTACATCCGGCACTATAATTACCAATCGCCGCATCACCTACAGAATCAAACAGTAAGATTTTTTCTTTTTTTTATGCGATTTTCCCGTTTTTGACAATTCGTCCTGCAATAGATACAATTCGGTCACTTCCCTTTTTAAAATGGTAAGGGTTGTTTCATTTTTGTATTCGTATGATAAAACGAACTATCATGAAAAAAATATTCCTTGCTTTCTTTTTATCCGTTTCAACGGGTATTACCGCCCAAGATCAATATGAACAGGGTATGCAAAAGGCCTTTGCCCTATGGGAAGCAGAAAAGATTGTTGAAGCGTCGAATCTTTTTGAGCGTATAGCGATGGCAGAAGATGATAATTGGTTGCCTTACTATTATGTGGCACAGGTAAATACCTTTGCCTCTTATGGTGAAAAAGATGAGAAAGTACTTTCAAATCAATTAGAAAAAGCGAAGGAGTTTTTAGATATCGCAAAACGTTTGTCTCCTAAGAATCCCGAATTACTGATTCAAGAAGCAATGATCAATACCGCTTGGATAGCTTTTGATGGACGTACCTATGGTATGACCCTTTCTCCAAAGAACTCAAAATTATACAATCAGGCTTTGTCACTTGCCCCTATAAACCCAAGAGTCCTTCTCTCTAAAGCTGAATGGGATATGGGTTCAGCACGTTATTTTGGAAAAGATACTACACCTTATTGCCAAGATGTGGAACGGGCTTTGGAACTTTTTGCTACCTTTAAATCTGATATTCCTTTTTACCCGAAATGGGGCAAAGAACGTGCTGAAGAGGTTTTGGCCGAATGTAAATCATAGTTATGACTAATTTTTTAAAGGTTTTAAGGCTGTCGGTAATCATCACTGTTTTTGTTGCCATTTTAAGCCTGTTTTTTTTAAGTGCTCGTGATTTATCGTTAGAGAATATCATCGAAGAAAGTATTATTGCTTTTATATTTTCTTTCGGACTTACTGCCGTAAATTCTTACTATTATGATTGGATGAACAGGCTTTACGATTGGGAAAAGAACGCGAATAAACGATTATGGTTTGGTGCGATTGGTGCTTTAATACTTACTTTATTAGCCTTTGGACTCCTTCGTTTTTTAATCAACTATTACTACACCGGAAATTCCTTTTCAGAATTTATAGATAAAGAACAACCAAACTCGTATGTCATAGCAGTAATCATTACTTTGATTGCCTCTTTATTTACACATGCATTTTACTTTTATAGGGCCTTACAAAAAAGAGAGGTCAAAGAACAAAAGATTATTGCAGGTACGGCCTCAGCACGTTTTGATGCCCTAAAAAATCAATTAGACCCCCATTTTTTGTTCAACAGTTTGAACGTTTTGACCAGCCTTATTGAAGAGGACCCTCATCAAGCACAGAAGTTTACTACCTCACTTTCTAAGGTCTATCGCTATGTTTTGGAACAAAAAAATAAAGATTTGGTGACGGTTAATGAAGAATTGGATTTTGCCCGCACCTATGTACGTTTATTAAAAATGCGTTTTGAAGACAGTATTATCTTTGATATTCCAGATGAGGCCAGTCAGTCTGAAGCTAAAATTGTGCCTTTATCATTACAACTCTTGTTAGAGAATGCGGTAAAACATAACGTGGTTACTTCATCAAAACCATTGCATATTAAGGTTTTTGAACAAGATGGAACTTTAGTGGTCCAAAACAATCTACAAGAAAAAAGCGTGGTCAAAAAGAGTAGTGGAGTAGGGCTGCAAAACATCAAACAACGTTATAATATACTGTCGAATAGAAAAGTAATCATAGAAAAAAACAACACAAATTTTAGGGTTGCTTTGCCTATGCTTTCAAAGCAAGTTTCGATAGTTGAAACCCAAGAAGAGCATATTGAAGAAAAACGCTATATAAAGGCGAAAGAACGCGTTGAAGACTTAAAGGGTTTTTATGGCAACCTAACGGCCTATCTTATCATTATTCCTTTTTTATGGTGGTTAAACTTGAGAACAACTGACTTTTTATGGGCCATTTTCCCAACTTTGGGTTGGGGCTTTGGTTTAACCGCACATGGTATGGAAGCCTTTGGGTATAATCCACTTTGGGGCAAACGATGGGAAGAAAAGAAGATTCGCGAGTTGATGGAGAAGGAAGATTTTTAGAAGCGAAAAATTTTACTAGCCCATAGATACCATTTTCCAATGTAGTAATCTCTTCATTTAATCACTTTCCAAAAACCAGGTAATTAAAACCATTTCTACAATCCAGTAAGAAAAAAGTACAGTTCGGTAATCCCCTTTTTTAAAACCCCCGTAGTATTCGCAAATTTGGTATGTACAAGAGAAAATAACTTAAAACATATCAACATGAAAAATTTAAACGAATACCAATACAACAAAGCAAAAGAGCAAGTAGCCTGTATAAAATCATTTTATACCCACCTTATGATTTACCTTATCGTAATAGGGGCATTGGCATTTCTTAATTATAGAACAACCAGTTTTGTATGGGTGCTTTTTCCTGCAATAGGCTGGGGGTTGGGCTTAGTGAGCCATGGTCTTAGAGCATTTGACTATAATTTTCTATTCGGTAAAAATTGGGAAGAGCGTAAAATAAAAGAACTGATGGATAGGGATAATTTCTAATAAAGTACCGCAGTATTTAATCATATAAAAACAACCACCATGGAACATAACACAAACAACGCAAAATATAGTAAAGTAAAAGAACGGGTTAACAGCATCAGAAAATTCTACCAACAAATGCTTAGGGGAGTATTCGCTATTGCCATTGTAGCTTCAATTAATTATTATTTGAATGCATGGCAAGAACCTTGGTTTTTATGGGTAGTGTTTGGTGTTACGTTGGGTATCGCTTTAAAAGCCATAAAAGTTTTTGGTATCGGCGCACTATTAGGTCGTAATTGGGAAGAGCGAAAAATAAAAGAGTTAATGGATAGTAATGAGTTTTAAGACAAACATTTATCTTTAGAAGAATGAAGTGGCGAACTAGAATTTATAAACATGGAGAATAATAGCGATAACAAATATATTAGGGCAAAAGAGCGCGTAGCGGAACTCAGAAAATTTTATGGTAACCTTACCTCTTATGCCCTTGTGATTACCGGTTTAGCTGCGCTAAATTACTGGGTTAACGAATGGCGCTATATGTGGTTTTTATGGGCTGCATTTGGATGGGGTATTGGCATAGTGGCGCATGCTTTCGGTACGTTTAACCTAAATCCATTTTTTGGTAAGGATTGGGAAAAGCGGAAAATTAAAGAATATATGGATAAGGAGAACAAGCAACAAAAATGGCAGTAGTAATGGAAAAATTTGACACGGAAAAGTACGATAGGGCCAAGAGAAGAATGGCGCAATTAAAGGGGTTTTATATTCATGCTACGGTCTACACTGTAATCAATACCTTCATATTGGTGAATATATATGTGAATTCAGGGTACGATGGCGGAAGCTTTTGGCGATTTGAACATTTTTTCACCTTGTTCTTCTGGGGGATAGGATTATTGGTTCACGGAGCTAAAACTTTTGGCTTTAACCCATTTTTTGGTAAAAACTGGGAAGAGCGCCAGATTCAAAAATATATGGATGCGGATAAAAAAGAATCAGAAAAGTTTAAAAAAAGATGAAAAAAGAAACGCAAATGCTGAGTCCGTATGAAAAAGCCCAAGCTAGGGTAAAAGAGCTAAAGCAGTTTTATAAGCATTTGGTGACCTATATTTTGGTTAATGTGGTACTATTGGCCTTTTCAGGAAGGATTACCTTTATTTTGTTGGGTAAAGGGGCTTTGGGTAATCCTGAGTTTTTAGAATGGGTTAATTGGAATATTCTTGGCACACCCATTATTTGGGGAATAGGCTTACTTATTCATGCAATTGTCGTTTTTAAACCAAATCTGTTTAAATTCAGTTTCTTTAAGCGTTGGGAAGAACGAAAGATTAAAGAATTCATAGAACAAGACAAGAAAAAAGAATATTAGAGGCTTATGGCAATGAGAACAATAATTATTGAAGACGAAAAACCAGCAGCCCGCAGATTGGGCAGATTGCTTAACGAGTTAGATGTTGAGGTGTCGACCATGTTGCATTCGGTTGAAGAGGCAATTGAATGGTTTCAAAATAACGAACACCCAGATTTGATCTTTTTGGATATTCAACTTTCAGATGGTCTTTCATTTGAAATCTTTGATGTGGTCAATGTAAAAAGTGCCATCATTTTCACTACGGCTTATGATGAATATGCGTTACAAGCTTTTAAGCTAAATAGCATTGATTATTTATTAAAACCTATTGATGATGAAGAGCTGGAAAAAGCGGTAAAACAGTACCGAGAATTACAGCCTAAAAAAGAGCAGATTTCCATTGATTTTAACGACATTAAAAAGCTCTTGGTCAACCCGCTTGAACGAGAGTTTAAAAAACGTTTTACGGCAAAGGTTGGGCAGCATATTAAAATTATAAATGCGGATGAGGTTGAATGTTTTTATAGCGAAAACAAAGGTACTTATGCAGCCATGATTGATGGTAGAAATTATTTATTGGATACTACTTTAGAAAATTTGGAAGAAGAACTTTCTCCAAAATTATTCTTTAGGGTCAGTCGTAAATTCTATGTAAACATCAATCACATCAAAGACATCATTTCATATACGAATTCAAGGCTTCAAATCAAGTTAAATAGCTTTAAAGAACAAGAAATCATCGTGAGTAGGGAACGCGTTAAAGATTTCAAGTTATGG
>CAYGUO010000111.1:0-10383 GCA_964353095.1 uncultured Flavobacteriaceae bacterium
GTGCACCAATATTTTGGGCACACGATATCAATTTGAAAACCCACATCATATTCCAACTGATAAACCACTCATTATTGTCACCAATCATCAAAGCATGTATGATATTCCCCCGCTCATTTGGTATATGCGCAAACACCATCCAAAGTTTGTGGCAAAAAAAGAACTGGGCAAGGGAATACCAAGTGTTTCCTACAATTTACGGCATGGAGGTTCGGCATTGATTGATAGAAAAGACGGCAGGCAAGCCATTGCCGAAATAGCAAAATTAGGCTCCTATATTGAAAATCATGGAAGGGCTGCGGTAATTTTTCCTGAAGGAACACGAAGCAGAACAGGTCAGCCTAAACCGTTTAAACCTATGGGGCTAAAAATGCTCATAAAAAAGGCCCCTTCTGCATTAATTGTACCCATTACCATCAACAATTCATGGAAATTATTACGCTATGGTAAATTCCCCATGGGCTTGGGTGCTTTTTTGAAATTCAAAGTACACGCTCCTATTGAAAATAAAGGAGATCCCGACTCCCTTATTTCTAAAGTTGAGCAAACCATTGTTAATGCTATTTTACCTGCAAAATGAAAACCATCGATGTTGTTGAGCAAACTATAATTTTTGTAAAAAAAACTCTGGAAAAAGCAGAAGGAGGTCATGATTGGTTTCATATTCAGCGTGTTTTCAATAATACATTATCCATAGCCAAAGATGAAAAGGTAGATGTTCTGGTTGTCAGCCTCGCGGCACTTTTACATGATATTGCCGACCCTAAGTTTCATAATGGGGATGAAAGCATTGGGCCTAGGCTTGCTAAAGATTTTTTAACTTCAATTGAAGTGGATAAAACAACCATTAAACATGTGATTGAAATAATAGAAAACATGTCTTTTAAAAATTCTTTGGAAAATAAAGGACGGAAATTCAGTTCAAAAGAATTGGAAGTGGTGCAAGATGCCGACCGATTAGATGCCATTGGCGCCATTGGTATCGCCAGGGCATTCAATTATGGTGGATTCAAAAACAGGACTTTGTATGATCCTGAGATTGCTCCCAATCTTAAAATGACGAAAGAGGAGTACAAAAAATCCAATGCGCCGACCATCAATCATTTTTATGAGAAATTATTGCTCTTAAAAGATAAAATGAATACCCCAACAGGTAAAAAAATAGCTGCACAGCGTCATCAATTTATGTTGGATTACCTAGAGCAGTTTTACGGGGAGTGGAACGGTGAGCGCTAAAGGGTTTATTGAAGAATAGTTCTTAACCTTTCGTGATCTCAGCTTAATGCGGTGCCCCTTAAAATCAAAGTATTATTTGAAAAGGTTATTTGCAACTCAGGTTAAATTCTACAATTACTTGAAAATTCCTTCTTTTTTGTATCTTCAAACCATCATCAAATCCAATCAGAATGCAAAGAAGAAAGTTTATTAAAAATGCAGCAGCTTCTACCGCTGCTTTTTCAATCGTACCCAGTTTTGTTTTAGGAAAAAATCATGTGCCACCTAGTGATACTCTTTATGTGGGAGCCTTTGGCGTTGGAGGCCGTGGTAGCGGCGTTATTAGGGGACTTCATGAAACTGGCAAGGTAAAGTTCGTCTCATTTTGTGATGTTGATGATAGCCGGGCAAAGCAAACTTTTGATGCTTTTCCTGATGTTAAACGTTATAAAGATTACCGTAAAGTATACGACACCCATTTAAAGGATATTGACGCAGTTATGGTCGCCACACCGGACCATACCCATGCTACCATAGCTTTGCCTTTTATGAAAGAAAAAAAACATGCCTATGTTGAAAAGCCATTGACCCATAACATTCATGAAGCGCGAATGATGACCAAAATCGCTGCTGAAAACGGAATTGTTACCCAAATGGGAAATCAAGGTGCTTCAAGTGATGACAGTAGAATTGCTCGGGAGTGGGTAGAATCCGGTATTATCGGAAAGATACATACTATTGAATGTTGGACCAACAGGCCGGTTTGGCCTCAAGGCGTGCCCGTACCTTCAGAAAAACAACGTATCCCAAAAGGCTTGGATTGGGATCTATGGTTGGGTCCTGCCGCAATGCGTGATTATAATGCTGCTTACCTTCCGTTTAAATGGAGAGGTTGGTGGGATTTTGGAACCGGTGCCTTAGGTGATATGGGATGCCATATCATGGAAACGCCTTTTAGTGTTTTGGATTTAGGATATCCTACGGAAGCTGAAGCAAGTTGCACCACCGTTTGGGTAGGCGATTTTGTTGAGGCTGATTACAGCCCTTCATGTCCCCCTTCTTCTAAAATCCATTTGAAATTTGAACATGACTATCACGGAGCTATTCAACTAAACTGGTATGATGGTGGTCTTAAGCCTGATTTGCCAGATGAATTAAAAGATAATGAAATGGTAGGTGACGGAAGTGGCGGAACCATTATGTATGGTGATAAAGGGACTATTGTAACAGATACCTATTCTAGAAACGCCCGCTTATTGCCATCTGAAATGATGGGGCTCTATAATTCCCCCACGCCTAAATACCCAAGAATACCCGGTAGTATGAACGGCCATGTTGCCAATTTTGTAGACGGTTGTTTGAACGGAGCTGCAACTTCATCTGATTTTGCTAAAGCTGGACCATTGACCGAAACGGTATTAATGGGGAATTTAGCGGTAAAAGCTTACCAATACAAAACACTTAAAGCTGGTAAAAAAGTGGGGGATTGGGATCCTTACGAGTATCCTGGTAGACGAAAATTACTCTGGGATGGCGAAAACATGAAAATCACCAATTACGAAAAAGCCAATGAATGGGTTACTCGTAAGTACCGTAAAGGCTGGGAGCTTTCTTAAATAGCTATCCACAATTTTTTTAAGGTGTGAACAATTCATTTACCTGCTGAAAACAGCTTGGTTTTTACTGGTCAAATTTTTCAATCTATGAAATACCTAAAGTTTATTATTTCCCTTTTGTTAACGGGTGTCACTTTTTACGGTTTAAACACAAAATTTGGTTCTGTCCCACCCATTGGTAAATTTCTAAATCCGTATACCGGTGTTTGGCAGAATGAAGCCGATGAGACTATTTCTGGAACCATAAAAATAGATGGGCTTAGTGATAACGTCACCATACATTATGATGCACAACTCATTCCACATGTATTTGCACAAAATGAAACTGACCTATATCGGGCTCAAGGCTATCTGACCGCAAAGCATAGGTTATGGCAAATGGAGTTTCAAACCTATGCCGCTGCTGGGCGCCTTTCCGAAATTATTGGTGAGGGAGCCCTGAATTATGATCGTAGGCAACGAAGAAGGGGAATGGGTTTTGGTGCTGATCAAGCTATTGCCAAAATGCAAGAAGATTCAGAATCTATGGCTTTTGTCAAGGCTTATGCAGAAGGGGTCAATACCTATATTGAACAGCTCAACCCTAAAGATATTCCCATTGAATACAAACTGTTGGACTATCAGCCAGAACCTTGGACCATAACAAAAACAGCTTTGCTTTTAATGTATATGACCGAAGATTTAGCTGGTGGTGATTCCGATTTAGAATATACCAATGCCCTACGTCTGTTCGGTAAGGAACGTTTTGACATGCTCTACCCAGATTTTTACGAGGTTCAAGATCCAATAATTCCAAGGGAAACAGATTGGAGTTTTATTGATGTTCCCATGACAGCAACTCCACAAAGTGAACTACCATTGGACTCGATTGCTGAAACGATGACTAAGCCCCATCCTGATAACGGCAGCAATAACTGGGGTGTTTCTGGTCAAAAATCATACTCTGGTCATCCTATCTTGGCCAACGACCCACACTTGGGTTTAAACCTGCCTTCTATTTGGTTTGTTATGCAGTTAAGCACTCCTAACCACAATGCTTTTGGAGCGACCCTGCCAGGAGCCCTAGGTGTTATTTCCGGATTCAACAATTATATCTCTTGGGGCGAAACCAATGCCACACGTGATGTTTTGGACTGGTATAAAATTGAGTTTAAAGATGCATCCCGAAAGCAGTATAAGTATGATGGTGGTTTCAAAAACGTAACGCATCGCGTGGAAGAAATTAAAATAAAAGGCAAACCAACGTTTATTGATTCTGTTTTATACACCCATCACGGTCCCGTTACCTATGACAAAAACTATATGGGTGATAATGAAAAGGCAGGTTATGCCATGAAATGGATTGGCCATATTGGAGGCAACAACCAAAAAACTTTTTTAAAACTTAATAAAAGCAAAAATTACGAGGATTATGTAAAGGCCCTTAAAACCTATACCGCTCCTGCCCAGAATTTTGTATTCGCCTCAACAGAAGGGGATATTGCACTATGGATACAAGGGAAATTTCCTAATAAATGGAAGGGTCAAGGGAAATTCTTGATGGATGGCAGCAATCCTGAAAACGACTGGCAAAGTTTTATTCCACAAAAATTCAATGCGCATACCAAAAATCCGGAACGTGGCTTTGTAAGTTCAGCAAACCAACACCCTGTAGATGAAAATTATCCTTACTACGTATTCAACGACGGATATGAAACCTATAGAAATAGAGTCATCAATGACTTTTTCAGTTCTAAAGAGAAATTCTCCATTGATGATTTTAAAGCATTGCACAATAATAATTACAACCTTAAAGCGGCTGAACTTTTGCCCTATATATTTGAAACGATGGATACCAGCTCGTTAACCACAGATGAACTCGCAATTTACAATGAGGCTAAAAGTTGGAATTTCAAGAATGATTTAGAAGAAAATGGCCCTAGTATTTGGCAAAACTGGTGGGGTAAATTGTACAACACTACATGGGATGAATATGATGTTGAAGATGTAGCTCTTGATTCTCCTTTTGCCTATCAAACCATTCATTTATTAAAGACAAAAGGTGAAGACAAGTTTATGGACATTGAGGATACGCCAGAAACCGAGACAGCTAAAGATTTATTTCTTATTAGTTTTAAAGCAGCGGCCAAATCCTTACTGGAGTGGAAAGCCAAAAATGGCGACTATAATTGGAATGCCTACAAAAGCACTTATGTTGGACATTTACTTCAAGGACTGCCCGCATTTTCGCGTTTTAATGTACCTATTGGTGGTGGTAGAAGCATCGTCAACGCTACCTCAAAAAATCACGGCCCTTCTTGGCGTATGATAGTTGAAATGAGCAATCCCCCTAAAGGATTAGGTATTTATCCCGGAGGGCAGTCAGGCAACCCAGGCAGTAAGTATTATGATAATTTTATTGATGATTGGGCCGCCGGCAAGTACCATAGCCTCAATTTTATACAAACCGCTTCAGATACCGAAAACATCATTGGTACACAAACTTTAATGGCCAACTAAATGAAAAATCAGTTCTTAAATTTTATTACAACGATTATCATTGCTTTCACCTTTTCTTTATTCATGCCTTGGTGGTCTGTCATGTTAGCTGCATTCATAGCAGCACTTATCTTTCCGCTGAAAAGAGCAGCTGTATTCTTTGTCCCATTCGTAGCAATTTTAGCGTTTTGGTGTATCCAAGCGTTCAGTTTGGCAAATGGCAACGATTTTGTATTGGCCAAGAAAATTGCCGTTTTATTTCCGCTTGGTGGCAATGAATATCTGCTGCTATTGGTCACAGGAATTGTAGGGGGTTTGGCCGCTGGTGTGGCCGGTATTTTTGGCAAGCAATGTAAAAACGTATTGAAATGAAAAAGGCATAATGTTTGATACATCCATTTCCAAATCAATCCATTATATGAAAGCAACAGTATTAGTTACCGCATTATTCTTCTTTCTTAAATGTTTAGCACAAAAAACCACCTTTGGTGTTTCCGGTGGATTGCTGAATGGTGGAGAACGCTTTAAACAAGATAATAGCAGCGCATCATCTGCAGACACTGGTTTTTATGTGGGTGCTTTTTCTAAAATACCTATTTCAGAAAAATTGGCGATTCAGCCAGAAATAAATTATGGTAATCTCAATCAAAGTAATTTTGGCTTCGTATCTGCTAGAATCAACTATGGTATTCTTCCAAAATTTTATTTACAAGCAGGACCGGAAGTCAGCCATATATTTGAAAGCTTGAGCAATACCCTAAATAAGACCGGGATAAATGCCACTTTTGGTTTTGGATATGAGGTAACGAATAAATTTCATTTACAAGCTAGATATTCCGCTGAATTGACCAATAGAATTCAAGACAATGCCATAGACGGTACCTCTAGAATAAACTGGCTCTTTGTAGGCATGGGGTATTCCTTTTAAAACAAACGCAACTGACCATTTTTGTATTGATGGTGTAAATCTGTTCTTAACTTAGGTAAAAACCGACCCTTATAATAGCGTTGTTTGGCTAATTTGGCCATGTCATGTATTTGGGTTGCAATGATACCTTCCCCTTTGCTCCTAATTCCAAATCGGCTATCATTTAAGGCTCCGCCATGGCATTCTTGAATTTGGTGCAATACTTTTTCGGCACTATTGGGCAATGTCTTATGAATCCAATCTGTAAATAATTGCCCAATGGCTCCGTTCAAGCGCACCAGGGTTAAACCAAAAGACAAGGCTCCATGTTCTGCAGCCGTTTTGGCCAGGGGAAGCAATTCATGACTATTGATACCAGGAATAATTGGAGCCAACATTGCATTCACCGGTATTCCATTTTTGGAAAGTGTCTCAATGGTGTGCAATCGTTTTTTTATAGTTGCCGTTCTTGGCTCTAAAAACCTTCTTGTTTTTTCAGATAGGGTGGTTACAGAAACATGTATAGCTACCAATTGATGTTTGTTAAGGGCTAAGAGCAACTCTAAATCACGAAGTACCAAAGCGTTCTTGGTAATAATGGCTACAGGATGCCTGTACTTTAGAAAAATAGTAAGGCATTTTCTTGTTATCTCAAATTTCTTTTCTGCAGGTTGGTAGCAGTCTGTATTACCTGACAGCACAATTGTTGTCGCCTTCCAACTCTTCCTTTTAAGCTTTTCTTCCAATAGTCGTGGCGCATCTTTTTTTATCAAGATGTTTCGTTCAAAATCAAGTCCCGCACTATAGCCCCAAAATTCATGTGTGTTTCTAGCGTAGCAATAGATACAACCATGTTCGCAACCTTGATAAGGATTCATAGAATATTGCATGCCCACATCAGGGCTCGTAACTTTATTAACAATCGTTTTAGGAAAAATAGGAAGGTATTGGGTCTTATTGTTATCAGAATCCTCTCCTTCAATTCGGCAAAACTCCAGAAAGTCATTGCGTATTTCATATATCTGGCGTTCAAATCGATTATGCACATTTTGTTGCGCTCCTCTACCTTTTAAGTTTGTTTTTGATTTCAAATATTAGGATTTATTCCAAAAATATGGATTAAATCCTATTAAATAAAATATCAATTTTTAAAAATAAATAGAACGACAAATAAGATACTAGCCGTTGACCTCTTTAAATCAGTCGTTTACTTAAATTTTTTTCAAAGACAGCTTCAAAAAAATACCTTTGTTTAAGTTATGGAGAAATTGCGTTGGAACATCTCGTATAAAGAAGTGCTTTTTCAAATCACCTTATTGGTGATTGTGTTTCTGTTCTACTCGTTTGATCGCAACGCCCCAGGGTTTAAATTCCACCAATTTATCTTTTTCTTTACCTATGTCATAGCCGCTTTTCTTATAGGCTTTCTTTTAATGCCCAGGTTTTTATACCAAAAGAAATATGTTGCCTTTTCTGTAGCGGTCATTATCATTGTATTTGCTTTGATTTTTCTCGAAGAATTGGTCTTGGAACCTTGGTTGTTTGCAGGTACAAGAAGAGCCAACAACTTTTCTGGTATTGTATTTTCATTAATGGGGGTTATGCCCATTCTTACCGTATTGTGCGGGTTTAAATTTGCTTGGGATGCCTTACAAAAACAGCAGCAGATTGAAAAACTTGAAGGAATCATCAAAGAAAGTGAACTCCAGTTTCTAAGATCACAAATCAACCCTCACTTTCTGTTCAACAATTTGAATAACTTGTATTCATACGCTATTGAAGGCTCAGAAAAAACCCCTAAAATCATTTTAGAACTCAGCGGACTCTTGCGGTATATGCTCTATGAATGTAAAGAATCGTATGTACCACTAACCAAAGAATTGGAACAACTCAAAAATTTTATTGGGTTGAGCCAGCTGCAAATAGAAGATCGGGGCGTTATTACATTCAATGAACAGCTCGACGAAAACCACCATAAAATTGCCCCTTTAATTTTGATGGTCTTTATCGAAAATGCCTTTAAACATAGCCAGGCTGGACTTGCCAATGAAATCAAGATAGGTATTGACTTAACCGTTAAAGATGGTATCTTGTTGTTTACATGTGAAAACAATCACGCCGCGGCCGAAAAAATTCCAGGGGTTTCACATGGTATAGGACTAGAAAATGTGCGCAAACGTTTACAATTGATATATCCGAATGCGCATCAGCTAACTATACTGCACGAAGCAGCTAGGTTTAAGGTAGACCTCAGCATAACACTTTAAATGTCAAACAAATGACTTGTATCATCGTTGAAGATCAGCCACCGGCGCAGCGTATTTTACAAAAATATATTCAAGACGCTGAGGTATTGCAATTGAAGGGAACATATTCAAGCGCCCTTGAAGCTATGGATTTTTTGGGAAAGGAAGCTATTGATATTATGTTTCTAGACATACACCTACCCAAATTATCAGGAATAGAATTTTTAAAGACACTTGGCAAAAAGCCCCATGTCATCTTGACCACGGCATTTTCAGAATATGCACTGGAAAGTTATGAGCTCAATGTGGTCGATTATTTGTTAAAGCCTTTTTCATTTGAACGATTTCTCACAGCAATTCATAAAATACCTAAAACACAAGTACAACAGCTGGTTACCGCAAAAGATCACATTTTTATTAAATCAGGATATGAACACCTTAAAATAAACATCCCTGAAATCTATTATATACAGGCGGATCAAGATTATACCGAAATCCATCAAGAAAAAACCAAACATTTGACCCAAGAAAGACTAAAAGAATGGGAAGGGATACTGCCATCAGCAGTATTTCTTCGAATTCATAAATCCTACCTCATCAATACACATAAAATCCTCAAGGTAATGGGCAACCGTGTTCACTTGGATAATGGTGTTCAACTCCCTATTGGCCGCGCCTATAAGGAAGAATTTGTACAACGCGTGCTCAAATAGGAGCTTTGCAAGGTACCTTTTTGCGCTATAGTCCTTTTTAACATTTTGTTAGTGTCGTTGACCTAGCTAGTATTGATGTTTGTTGAAAATTGTTTCACCAATCCTATTTTGTTTGGAATTTTGAGAAAGAATCAAAACAAAATGACATTATCTCGGCATATCGCCCTTTTATCACTTTTCTTTTTTGCCATAGTTCAGTTCAGTTCGGCACAATCAAAAAATATCACCTTAGAGGGCATAGTATTGGATAATGAAACCGGCCAACCCTTGGAATATGCCACTTTTGTACTTCAAAACGCTGATAAACCAGACCAGGTGACCGGCGGTATTACAGACGCTTCGGGAAAATTCACTACTGAAACCAAACCGGGAAGGTACAATGCAAGAATTGAATATATCTCATATAAGACCGTGGTCTTACCCACACAAACCTTCGATAAATCAACAAATCTAGGCACCATTAAGATGTCATTGGATGTTGCACAGCTAGAAGCCGTTGAGGTAGTGGCAGAAAGAACGTCGGTAGAAGTACGTCTAGATAAAAAGATTTATAATGTTGGGAAAGACCTTACGAATAGCGGGGCGACCATTAGCGATGCCTTGGATAATATTCCTTCTGTCACTGTAGACGTAGATGGTGCCATTGCCCTTCGTGGTAATGGAAATGTCAGGATATTGATCAATGGCAGACCTTCGGCGATTGCCGGTTTTGGTTCCACAGACGCCCTTAGGCAACTTCCCGCAGATGCTATAGAAAAAGTAGAGGTGATTACCAGCCCATCTGCGCGATACGACGCCGAGGGAACCGCAGGAATCTTGAACATTGTCTTGAAAAAAGAAAAAACAAGGGGATTCAACGGAACCATCAATACCACGGTGGGCACGCCGACCAGATTCAATTTTACCCCCAACCTTAACTTTCGTACTGATAAATTCAACCTGTTTACGGCTATTGGTTATTCGTATAGTGAACCACCGGGCAACGGTTTTTTTGACAATAGCTTCGAATCTGGCGTTTTTGACCGTATTGTTGAAGATAGGACCATTAATCGAGAAAACAGCGGATTCAATGGCAACCTTGGTATCGAGTATTTTTTGTCGGAAAGCTCGTCTATCACCGCAAGTGTATTTGGTAGATTGAACGATGGCGAAGACCTCACCTCGAACAATACTGTTCGTTTTATCGGTAACGACGAAGACAGCAGAAC
>CAYGUO010000112.1:0-10314 GCA_964353095.1 uncultured Flavobacteriaceae bacterium
GTTGAATTTTTTAAAATACTTACTTGATTCCCATTGTCCATATCAACTTGAGCTGATTCTATAATCTGAAGCGAAACAGCTCCGTCTTGGGCTTTAATGAAGAAAGGGCCACCCCCTGGCTCGCCTTCGTTCTTAACCATTCCGCAAACCCGTATTGGGCGGTTTAATTTATCTTTTAAGACCGCTATTTTTTGTTTATTATCAAGGCTTTCGTAGTCTGAAGAAAACCTAACATTCAATTGCTCTTCAAGAAAATTCCTTATTTCTTCAACATAACTATCGGTTATGGCTTCTGATTCAATACGGTCGGCATATTCAAATGCCTTGCTTTGTATTTGCAGTAATAGACCAGCCAACATTTTTTTACTATCTGAGACCGCCTCAAGGTTAGCATCAATGACTACATTATCAATATTCTTAATGAAAATGACATCAGCATCTTGATCATTAAGGTTTTCAATTAAGGCTCCGTGACCACCTGGTCTAAAAAGTATGGTGCCGTATGCATTACGAAAGGGCTTATTGTCCATATCAACCGCCAAGGTATCGGTAGCGGGCTTTTGATTTGAATAGGATATCTCAAAATTGGTAGCAGTACTTGCTGAAATCTTTGGAGCAGCAGCAGCCTGTTCTTTTTTAAACATGGCATCATGTTGCTCTGAAATTGTAAAATGCAAATTGGCAGTACCCTTGGTGTTGGCGTAAAGGGAAGCTTCTTTAAGGTGTTCTTCAAAAGGGGTTGCAGCACCAGAATCATAGCTGTGAAATGGGAGCAATCCTTTAGGGAAAAAACCATAATTCAGCCCTTCTTCCAATAACATTTCTTTTACAAAACCATGTGCTTTTTCTCCATCACTCATTTCTTTAGCACCCATTCTATTCATAATCAAATCGTAAAAAGGGAGGGCAGGCATACCTTCAACAAATTGTTTTACCGCAGTATCATTTGTTCTTTGCACGTAATCAATAAGTGTTTCCGTTTTGGGGTCGTAAACCTCAATAAAATTAAACATCGTTTTAAACATACGGCTTGCCGCCCCTGAAGCTGGGACAAACTTTAATAAAGATTGCGAAGTTCTGTTCGCTTCAAAATAAGCAACAAGCTCCTTTTGTTCCGTATCTGACAAACGTGAAATTCCTTCACCGACAACGGCAGCTTTTTCTAAAGAAACGAATGGGATGCCTTCTTCAAAAGTTTCTATTTGATTCCGTACTTTTTCTTTTGAAATTCCTTTTGCTTCAAGTTGTTGCAAATCTTCCTCCGTAAAATCAATCATGTTTGTTCTAAGTTTTTGAATATGTTGTATCGCGGTTTTTAGCCGCTTCTCTTTATCTCCGTTTAAAGTAATAAAATTCTTATGATATTTTTCAAGTGTAGCTTTAAAATAACGGAACATCGCTTCTCTTTCGTCAGGTTTATCACGAAGATCATCAGCCTCCCACGGAGTATCAATATTGGTCAACAAGTATAAATCGTACGAATTTTCTAGTGCATATTTCTCCAATAAAGGGTCACAATCACCAATATAGTATGCTTCTGAATATACTTTGGTTTCCAATAGATCCGTATCACAAATAAGAATATGATTGGCCAGTTTGCTCAACTTGTTCTCCAGATGAATTTGGCCTTTTGCAATAGGAAGCAAATCATGGGGTTCACATGTTTTCTGCTCTCTATCCCATTTATCTTGAAGATATTCTCTGGCATATTCTGGCACCCATTGTGTGTTGTAATAAGCGGCAAGCTGTTTTGCCAAAGTGGTCTTACCTGTAGACTCTGGCCCAAATAAAACTACCTTAATAAGGTTTGAGGGCTCTTGTTTAAGTTTTTCTTCCATGCTTTATAGCCGTATATGGCAATAATTGTAAACAACAAATACTGAAATGATGAAAAGACCAATCCTTTATAAAGATACAACGGTACGGAAATTAGATCTCCAACAATCCAAAAAATCCAATTCTCAATCTTTTTTTTGGCCATAAGCCACATACCCACAAAAAAGATGGCCGTAGTAAATGTATCGATATAAGCGGTCAAGGAATTGAACTTATCAAAAAAGCTATATACCCCAAAAACAAGGATAAGGGTCGCAACAAATAACAAAGCACTCCATTTTTTATCCTTTTGGTCCATTAGGGTTACCGGGATATAATGATTACCATCAACTTTACGTGTCCATAAGTACCACCCATAAATGCTCATAACAAAATAGTAGGCATTGATGAGCATATCACCCAACAAACCATAAACCGATAAAATATAAACAGCAATAGCGGTAGCGATAATTCCCGTAGGGTAAACCAAAATGTTTTCCCGCTTGGAAAACCAAACGCTCAAAAGGGCAAATAATACACTAATCGATTCAAGAACAACTATATGTAGCGGAACGCCTTCATATTGCGAAAAAATCCAATCAAAAATGTGGCTCATAGTCGCTTCTATCGCTTTTGACAATTTTCATGTACAACAATCCTTTATCCATCAATTCAAAAGCAGTTTCAATTTCGGTATTCAATACCTCCATCACTTTTCCATATTCCCCAAAAACCTGAGTGCTTAGCGGGTTCTCTAAAATTATAAGACCAGAGGAACGTAGTTTTTTAATGAAATTGATGATATGTTCTTCAAAATCATCTTGTAATGGAGAAAAAGTAAGTTCTACGGATATGTTCATTTGTACGGTGTTCAGGTTTTAAAATTACTATAAAATCGTATTTAATTGAAGGGCGTACACACAGGTGAATCCCTCAAATTCTAAAAAAGCGATACTATAACCGGATTTTTTGCCTTTGTAGTGAATCTGCGCCGTGGTTTTGGCATCGTCAAAATAAAAATCCTTTACATCAATATTTTTTAAAAAACTAAGGCCAGGCTCCCCATAAATTTTATATAATGATTCTTTTGCACCCCAAACAATCGTTAGTTTTCGAATAACTGCCTCAGCATTGGCAAGTGTTCTATACTCTTCCAGGGGGGTAAATTTATGGGCAATTCTTAAAATCTTATCGCGCTGCATTTCAATATCAATACCCACTGCCATTTCTTCACTGATAATGATTGCCGTAAAATGCTTTGAATGGGTAATAGAGATATGTTTGCCATCATGTAAAAATGGTTTTCCAAAGTCGTTATAAAAGACATCCTTGTCTTGATAACCAGCTTCTTTGAAAAGGTGCCGAATACTTAAAAACGCCCTTCTGTGTAGCTCAGATTTCATTCCCAAAAATCGCTGCTGGCAATGGTCAGTCAATGAAATTGGCTTTGCCAATTCATTTTCAGATTCGGTAACCTTCCAAATATAAATTTGGGTGATCTTAGAAACTGTTATGGTTTTGTAAAGAGGCACGGTCGAAAGTTATGTAATTTGTACCTTTGCATCCTAAAATTGCTAGAAAATAAATTTAAAGTTAGTTATGAGCACAAAAACGATACCCTTTGTCCCATTTAAAGTAAAAGATATTTCTCTTGCCGATTGGGGAAGAAAAGAAATTGAACTGGCCGAAGCAGAAATGCCGGGCTTAATGGCACTACGAGAAGAATATAAAGAAGAGCAACCCTTAAAAGGCTCAAGAATAGCGGGTTGTCTTCACATGACCATTCAAACTGCAGTTTTAATTGAAACTTTGGTTGCATTAGGCGCAGAAGTCACTTGGAGCTCTTGTAATATTTTCTCTACCCAAGACCATGCTGCTGCTGCAATAGCCGCTGCTGGTATTCCCGTTTATGCATGGAAAGGCATGAGTGAAGAAGAATTTGAATGGTGTATTGAACAAACCTTGTTTTTTGGTGAGGACAGACGACCATTAAACTTGATTTTAGATGATGGTGGCGATTTAACGAATATGGTATTAGACCAATACCCTGAATTGGCAGCCGGAATTAAAGGCTTATCTGAAGAAACCACAACAGGGGTTCACAGACTTTACGAAAGAGTTAAAAATGGCACCTTACCCATGCCTGCCATTAATGTTAATGATTCTGTAACCAAATCTAAATTTGACAATAAATACGGCTGTAAAGAAAGTGCAGTAGATGCCATACGTCGTGCAACAGATACAATGCTGGCCGGTAAACGCATTGTGGTTGCCGGTTACGGTGATGTTGGCAAGGGCACTGCAGCTTCTTTTAGAGGTGCTGGCTCTATCGTTACCGTTACGGAAATAGATCCAATTTGTGCCCTACAAGCTTGTATGGACGGATTTGAAGTGAAAAAATTAGAATCTGTTATTCAAAACGCAGATATCGTTATCACAACAACAGGTAATAAAGATATTATTAGAGAAGAACATTTTAGAGCTTTAAAAGACAAAGCTATCGTCTGTAATATTGGCCATTTTGACAATGAAATTGATATGACTTGGTTAAACGGTGAATATGGCGATACCAAGGATGAAATTAAACCTCAAGTGGATAAATATACGATTGAAGGCAAAGATGTCATTATTTTGGCCGAAGGCCGATTGGTCAACCTTGGTTGCGCTACTGGTCATCCAAGTTTTGTGATGAGTAACTCCTTTACCAATCAAACATTAGCTCAAATTGAACTTTGGAAGAACAGTGCCAATTACGAAAACGAAGTGTATATGTTACCAAAACATTTAGATGAAAAAGTAGCAAAATTACACTTGGCCCGCTTGGGAGCTGAACTAACAGAGCTAAAACAAGACCAAGCCGAATATATTGGTGTTACAGTTGAAGGGCCTTACAAACCAGAATATTACAGATATTAAAAAAACACCCTAATTTGTGATAAACCCTTGCTCATGAGCGAGGGTTTATTTTTTGATACGATATTTACATTTTTGAACATAACTCGTTATGCACATCATTCTTACAGGCGCTACAGGAACTCTAGGCTCGCAAATACTCTTTTCGCTATTAGAAAATAGGCTGCATACGATAGACCGTCTATACCTCATTACCCGAAAGAAAAACAAAACCGCACCGAAGGAAAGGATTTTCAAGATGCTAGAAAGTGATATTGTTCCTGCATCCATTAAGAAAAACAAAGAAATCATTACTGAAAAAATTGAGGTTGTAGATGCGGATAAAACCCTAAATCCTGAGGAGTTTCTTAAAACAGAAACAGCGTACTATTTTATCCATTCTGCCGGTTTTGTAAACTTATCGGTACACCCCGACAGTAAAGAAGAAATCTTTAAGGAAAACTTGACCCTTACCCAAAACATCTTTAATGCTTACAGGCCTTACCTGAAAAAATTTATTTACATCAGCACAGCATTCTCCATAGGTAAATTGAGCGGTCTGTTACAAGATAATTATGTAGATGTTGAGCAAAAAGAGTATCGAAATTTTTATGAAGCTTCCAAACATGCTGCAGAAAAGTACTTGGTTAAAGCTGGAGGCCAAAATAACATTCCCATCCAAATTTTAAGACCTAGTGTACTGGGAGGAAATATCATGGATTGCCCTAGTTTTTTTATCTCAAAATATATGGTGTTCTATCTCTTTGCAAAATTCTTTCACCGCAATACTATGGATGGGTCGATTAGGATTCAAGCGAATGAAGATAGCAGACTCAATATTATTCCTACGGATTACGTTGCTAAAGTCATTACAAAAGTTTTTGATACCGAAGTAAAACAATTAAATATTGTAAATGCTAAAGGAACCAATGTTTTCAACGGCATTTCAAAAATTTTGGAAACGGTTAATTTCAATAACTTCAAATTAACACAAGAACTTTTGGATAGCGCCACAGAATTTGAAAGCACACTTGAAAAGTTCTATTATGAAACCATAGGGGTTCATTTAACCCCTTACCTAACTTCGCTGCCTCAAGAATGGGATACCTCCTTACTTGAAAGCATATTGCCCATGCCCAAATATAATTTAGAAGACTACTTGGTTTCTACTATTGAATTTGTAAAAAGTAATGGGTTTCGAAATCAGCGGTGGTGATTTTGTTATTTGAAAACTCTTTTTAAATCATAAAAGTAAAATTCTTTGGTGTCGTTCATTGCTACAAAGAGTCCATTAGGAAAAGTATCATTTAAAGGAATAGTGACTACCTCACAACCATCAGTTTCAGATGTGGATAAGTTTACCGCTTTTACAAAAGTATTGTCTCTTCTTGAAAAAATATTGAACTCTCCTTTTTGTTGGTTGGAAACAATGAGATAACCTTCCCCGTTGGAGTAATTGGCTATGGCAATACCTTCAATATCTTCTAAAAAATGTTCGCCACCAAAACAAGAGATTTCTGTATCTCCTTTACTTGGTTCTGCATAGTATTTTCTAATACAAACTCCTTCATCAGAATAGTAAACAAACCCGTTTTCATCATCGACCCCAATAGCTTCAATTTCTTTTTTTCCGCTAAAAGCACCAAATTTTCTAATTAATTTACTTCGAATACCCAAGCTATCCGATTGTATGGCATATTGATATAAATACCCATTCTGGGGACCGTTTTTACGACCTACAATCGCATAGGTGGTGCTATCCTTTGGGGATTTATATAGACTAATGCCCATTGGCAGGTTATGGCCTGTTGCAGTTGCATCTTGAAAAACCGGAAAACCTCCATTATCCAATGGTTTCATATCCGGTACTGAAAACATTCGTATTTGTTGCTTTTCACGCTCGGTAAAAACCAAAATATCCGTGCTTGTAGAATCCGTAAGTTGAAATCCATATTCAATATCAACATTATTGGGCCGCCGAATATTTCTAATTGTCTTGCTTTCAATGATCTTACCATCCAAATCAAAAGCGTATATCGCCCCGTTTGTTTCTTTATCCGTTCCAAATACAATACTTTTTGAAGCATCATCAGGATTTACCCAAATAGCAGGGTCATCCGTATCGTTTAAAGTGCTTTCTGAGATTACATCTGGAGGAATAGGGGTTAATTTACTTCTATTACAGGCAATTAGTGTTAAGAATACTATTAGGACAAGTATTGTATTTTTCATGGTTTTGAAATAAGTTGAAACCGCCTTCATAATTATCAAAAGACGGTTTCATTTGAACTAAACTAACTTAAACTACTTTCGAAACAAATCATATTTCAAACCAAAGGTCAACCTAAGGCTATAGAATTCGACTTGTTGTGTTCTTTCACTTATACTTTGGAAGTACCTCAGCGGTTGATTTGTAATATTATTTAAATCGGTATAAATGCTCAACTTATCGTTAATGGCATAAGTCGCATTAAAATCTAAAAACAACTGCGTGTCGTAATAACGGTCTTCAAAAGCATTACCTCCTATTTCGTCAATATACGAGTCTGAAAAGTTTAAGGACAAACGCGCGCTCAACTTCTTATCGCTATATCCCAAGGAACCATTGAACATATTTGGTGCAGTATTGGGCAAATCTAAATCCGTACGCTCATCGCCATCTTCATTTCGTATACCTTCGGCATTTGAGGTCAAATACGTATAGTTCAAATAAATACTGAAGTTCTTACCAAAACCAGGAAGAAAATCAAGCTGTCGCTGAAACGCAAATTCCGCACCGAATATAGTGGCCTTATCTCCATTTAATGGTTGAAATAAATCAAAACCGGCAGTATTTGGTCCAAAAGAGTCATCTGGGGCTTCTGAAATAAAGGTATACACAAAGTCATTGATATTTTTATAAAACAAACCTCCTGAAAGAATACCAACATTTTGAAAATAATGCTCGGCCATCAAATCAAAATTCATTGAAGTGGTTGGGTCTAGATCAGGGTTGCCCACAACAATTTCATCGTCTTGAGTCAATACGTCAGTAAATGGGGTTAAATCTACATAATTAGGTCTAGCCAAAGTATTGGTCCATGCCAAACGAAGAATGGTTTGATTAGAAATGTCATACTTAAAATGAAGGCCTGGAAGAATATTGGTATAAGAACTTTCTTCTGTTATTTCACCAACTACATTCTCTTCATCTAAAATTTGGTTACCTGTGGCAGTTATACTGGTATTTTCAATACGCAGACCGGCCAAGAGACTAAGCTTATCTGATAGTTTTTGGTTGGCCATAATATAGCCAGCCCAAACATTCTCTTCAACATCAAAATTATCCCTGACAAATTCATCAGGAACGGATTCTCCTGAAGCATCACTTAAATCAAGACCTCCCAACCATACTTCATCAGGATAAATACCAGCTTCATATTGACTGCCGGCCAAATAATTGGGGTCCGTATAGTCTCGAGTAGGCAAGTCTGCCAAGGTTGCAAATTGGTCTTCTAAATCAAACTCAAAAAAGTTATTATCTCTAAACTTATTCTTAAATCGGCCTCGAGCCCCGAAATTGACAGTTCCATCTCCGTTTCCAAAAAAATCTGCCGGTAGTTCAAAATTGACAAAAAAGTTGATATCCTCTTCTTCCGTATATTGGGTCTCATTGGTAATCTCATCAAATTCAAAACTGCTAAGATCACTGGCATCTGCAGCATTTACCGCAGTCATTATTGGAAATTCTGGGTCAGTGTTATCGTTAAAAACGGCATACTCTGAAACATACTGCGCATAACGTTCATCCAATCGTTCTTCTGAAGCCTTTGCGTAAGCAGCCATCCAGTCCATTTTTAACCGCCCGAACAAATGATTACCGCCCAAAGTGTAGTTTTGCATTCGTTGATCTTCTAAACGTCTATTTTGACCACGGTCACTATCAATTCCGCCTTTGGTCTCACGGGCAATCTCAGCAGGAAAACTAGTTGGAACCCCATTGGTTATTGTAAAATCATCAGGGCCAATATCTTCGGCATCTAAGATTTCTTGGGCCAGCACATATCTATTTTCGCGATCATCTCGCCAGTTGTACATTGTTTTTAAGAATATGTTATTATCAGCATTGATCTGATAATCGAAGTTTGCAGCAAAACTGCGACGCACACGTTGCACCAAATAAGTACGCTGCTCCGTAACATTGGTATAAGGGTCTACTGAAATTTCATCAATAATATCTTCTCCTTCATCATCTTGAGTACCGGTATTGAACTCAAACTCATCAGTCCATTCTGCCTCAACATTATCAGAACCAAAATCATTATCATTAATGGATGCGGAAACCATCCAGCCAAATTTCCCATCTTTAGAACGGTTACCCACCAAAAAAGAGCCGTTTAAGATTCTCTTATCCGTAATAAAATTTACCCCTGAACCCGCAGTTGCTGATAAACGAAATCCCTGAGGTGCCGTTCTTGTAAGTAATTTGATGGAACCCCCTAAAGCATCCGCATCCATATCTGGGGTGACTGCCTTGTTGACTTCGATAGTCTGAATCATATCAGAAGGAATCAAATCCATCTGAATATTTCGATTATCTCCTTCCGCTGAGGGGATACGACTGCCATTTAAAGTAACTGAGTTCAGCTGTGGAGAAAGTCCTCGTACAATTACATTACGAGCTTCACCTTGATCCACCTGCATTGTAATACCGGGAATTCGTTTTACGGCATCACCAATATTGGCATCAGGAAACTTACCAATCTGATCGGTTGAGACCACATTGGTAATGTTTAAGTTTGTTCTTTGTGTATTTAGAGCTTTAGCCTGACCCCTTAGTCCATATGCGGTGACCTGCACTTCATCCAATTTAAAATCAGTAGCGTTTAAGATAAGGTTAGCGGTGGCAGTTTCTCCATTAGCAATGGTGACTTCTTGAGTGGCATTTTTATATCCGATATATGAAATCTCCAAAGTGTATGTGCCCTCTGGAATACCCACTAGCGTATATTTTCCATCAAAATCGGTGATTGCACCTTTAGCAATTGGAGAGATAAAAATAGTTGCACCGGGCATGTGAATACCATTTTCATCTGAAATGGTTCCTTGAAGATTTCCTGTTTGGCTAAACAAAAAAACAGGTAAAAGTACTGCGGTAATTAAAAGTAATTTTTTCATTTTTCTGAGTGGTTGTTAATTGACCACAAAGAAATCTGATGTGAAACAAAAGCGTAGTTTCTAAATTTTTAAGTTTAAATTAAGTTAATTGCTTTTGAGGTGCTAATTAATATCTACTTAACTTATACATAACAAAAGACCCTTTCCGAAAACAGAAAGGGTCTTTTTTTCTTTTTGAAAAAGCTATTTATGCTTCAAAAGGCTCAATGGAAACATAAGATTTTCCACCAACTTTTTTCTCAAATTTTACTAGGCCATCAACTCTGGCATGCAATGTATGATCTTTACCGGCGTAAACATTTTCACCCGGATTGTGTCTTGTTCCTCGTTGTCTAACGATAATGTTACCAGCTATAGCAGCTTGACCACCAAAAATCTTTACACCTAAGCGTTTTGATTCTGATTCTCTACCGTTTTTAGAACTACCTACACCTTTTTTATGTGCCATAA
>CAYGUO010000113.1:0-4734 GCA_964353095.1 uncultured Flavobacteriaceae bacterium
AAAATTGAATATCATAATACTGCTGTAAGTATCCAAAGTAAGAAGTAATCCAGAGGCCTTTTTTCACGCCCCACATGTCTGAAATAACGAGTAATCTTTCTGCCATAACTTTAATTTTGCTTGGTATAAATTGTTTTATAAGAATTGGGAACTATTGAGACCAAACTTCAGACTAAAACGACAGAAATCCTTATTTATTGGTTCAATTTCTATTTTTGTTCGATGAGTGGTAAAGATTTACGAAAACGTTTGCGTAAACTCCTTTCATTTAGTCGTTAAAACCTAAATCAATATCATAACTAGGCTCCCCAAAGAAAACAACTGCAGCATAGGCAACACCAAATACGACCACCGGCGGTATCAAAATTGTTTTCATCCAAGAAAATTTTCCCGTTTTTATTTCTAAAATTTCAGATACTTTAACCTGTTCTATAGCTCCACCCGTAGTCTTAATCATTAGGGTATCGCCATATATAGCCACAAATTTTCCTTTTCTTTTTTTGTCGTTCAAAACCAGTTTAACTCGCTCTTCTTGTTCATAGGATTCTAAATCTCTGTCAAGGTTTTTATAGCTATAACAGCTAGAAAAGGAGATTAACACACAAAGCACCATTACTTTTGTTTTCATATCATTTCATTTTAATTATTCTGAATGTCGGTAGTCAGTTATAACATAATTCCATAAGAAATCCCACCCCACGGTATCATTTCAATAGGGTCATCATTAAAGAATACCGGATTGAAGGTTATTTTTAAAAACCCAGTACTTTTAGTAAAATACTTTCTATAGCCAATAGCAGGAAGAAGAAAACCCTTGATATCTGCTTCATCTTTATCAAATAGAAATGTATAATTCATTCCTAATTCCAAATAGTTATTCTTTTTTAAATCTCCCAAAAAATAGAGGCCAGTAGGCAGGGTAAGTCCATCATAATCCCATGTTGCCACATAGCCCAAACCAGCCCTGATATTAAGAAGTGGGTTTTTTGTTACTTGACGTTCATAGTTGGCCGAAATCAATGGCCCGGCACCACCAAGTTCTACATAGGCCAAATTTTCTTGAGAATACATTAAAAGGGTAAAAACAAAACTAAACACCATCGCTAATTGTTTCATCATCTAGAATGTATTGGTTGAGACCAAATCTAGAAATCATGAAAAAAAGAGTATCCGAAAAAATCCATTTTACAAAAAATAGGACATACGTAATACGTTCTAATTTAAATTGTCGCTTTTAAATTGTGAGGGAGTTTTGTTCGTTAATTTCTTAAAAGCAGTATAAAAAGTAGATTTTGAATTGAAACCGCATTCCAATCCTATGGCAACAATCGTGTAGTTACTAAAATCCTCATCAAGTAATATCTTCTTTGCTTCCTCTACTCGTAGTTGATTAACATAATCTGAAAAGCTACTATTCTTCGAATGGATAACCTTAGATAAAGTACTAGTTCCCATTTGTAGTGCTGAAGCAACCGCCTCTAAACTTAAACTTGGGTTTAAATAAAGCTTATTATCCACAATACAGGCTTCAAACCTTTCAAAAGAGGATTTCGTTGTGTGATTACCCTCCCCATTGGTTATAGTTTTTGCCTTATGCGCTATACTTTTTGAAGTAATGACCCTTCTTAACTTAATACGATCTTTTAATAAGCGATATTTCAAAAACCCTTGATAGGCCACCCAATATATCAGGATACTAGAAAATAATCGTAATGGATAATACGAATACGGTGGCTGAATAATGGTTGAAAAGGTATTAAAACCAATGGCCATAAACCAAAATATAAATACAAAACCTCCTAATCTTAAAAAAAGCTGCAACCACTTTAGGTTATCATAAACCAGTATTTCGGCATACAATGATTTGTGTTTTCTTAAAATAGTGATAGATGCAACGTACAACATTAAAGAGTAGCTCAAGGCAAAAACATCTTCAACCAAATGGTAATTCTTAAGCAACTCAAGTGATACTTGCTCTTTATCTACTCCGTTTATAATGACAAATCTTGCAATTAATGCAGCACCAAATAAAAAAATGGAAAGTATAATTAAAGGATTCTTCTTTTTCTCTATTTCTAAATAGTGAATCAGAAAAGAGTAAAACATTGGGACAATTAAAATATACCAGGGGAAGGTAGCAAAGCTAAAGGCAGAATCGTTATTCAGAAACTCTTGTCGCTCTAAAACCCATGATTGCAAATTATTTAGGGATAAAAAGAGCACAAATAAATTAAGAAACAATACAGGCTTCTCAATCTGTCGCCTTAAAGTGAACGTTGCAAATATGAATATAAAACCCTGTACAGCCCCAATAATCAACAGCAGATTAAATAGGCCCGATACACTCATGGGTTCAAATTTGTGTTAACAGCACATTCATTTTCAGTAATTCTTCAATATAACCGCGCTCATTGGACAATCTAGGGATCTTATGCTGTCCACCAAGTTTGTTTTTGGTCTTTAGCCAATCGTAAAAAAGATTTTTACGGGCTATATGCACTTTTGGCATTCTTAAGGTAATATTATTATAGCGCTTTGCTTCGTAATCAGAATTTAAAGCCTTCAAAGCATTATCTAAAAACTCAGTAAAATAGCCTATGTTTTCAGGATACTTTCGGAATTCAATTATCCATTCATGCGCCCCTTTTTCATTATCCTTCATAAAAATAGGAGCCGCAGTATATTCTTTAATTTCTGCCCCAGTCTTGATACATACCTGTTTTAGGGCTTCCTCGGCATTCTCAATAATCAACTCTTCACCAAAAGCATTGATATGGTGCTTTGTTCTCCCCGTAATTCTGACCCTATAGGGGTTTAGTGACGTAAAACGAACCGTATCACCGATTTTATAGCGCCATAAACCTGCGTTGGTCGTAATGATAATTGCATAATTTACTCCTGTTTTTACTTCCCAAAGCGGAATGGCCCGCTCCCATGCTGAACCATAAGCGTCCATTGTAATGAATTCATAGAAAATACCATAATCCAACATAAGCAGTAGCTCTTCTGAATTATTTCTGTCTTGAATCGCAAAAAAACCTTCAGAGGCATTGTAGGTCTCATAATAATTGAATCTTTTTCGTGGTAATAATTTTTTGTATTGCTCGCGATAAGGCGCAAAACTTACACCACCATGGAAATAAACCTCAAGATTCTCCCATATTTCAAATAAATGATTCTTCCCTGTTTTTTCAATAACATTGTTCAATAACACCAACATCCAAGAGGGAACTCCTGCCATACTGGTCACATTCTCTTTAATACTCTCTTCTATAATAGCTTCGAGCTTTGATTCCCATTCACTCATTAAAGAAACCCTACTACTTGGCGTACTGCTGTATTCTGCCCATAAGGGCATATTATCAATTAGAATAGCAGAGAGGTCACCGAAAAAGGTACCATTATCTTCATACAATTCTTTACTGCCACCTAAACGAAGGCTTTTGCCCGTGAACAATTGAGAATTTTCGTTGTTGTTTAAATACAGGCATAATAAATCTTTACCTGACTTGTAATGACAATCTTCTAGCGCCTCCGAACTAACCGGAATAAACTTGCTTTTGGCGTTCGTAGTACCACTACTTTTTGCAAACCATTTAATATGGGTTGGCCAAAAAATATTTTGCTCTCCCTTTCTGGTGCGTTCAATAGTGGGTGCCAAAGCCTCATAGCCCATAATAGGAACTCGGTTGGCAAAATCTTCATAAGATTTTATAGATTCAAAACCATATTCTTTACCAATACTGGTACCCTCGGCAAAAGACACCAGTTGGGTCAGTACCTCCTTTTGTACATCTAAAGGGTACTTTAAAAACAGTTCTATTTGGTGATACCGTTTTTTAAGCAGCCATGATGCAATCGAATTGAATAATGGTAAAGCCATTTTAGGTATATTTAGTCTTTGAATTCATCACGAAGTCATAAAGACTATGATTGGTCTTAGCTAAAATACAAATTCATAACGAAGAGCATGTTTAAGAATTTATCAATTATTTTTTTATGCTTCTTTTTACGCCCTTCGTTGTTAAAATTTTATATCGTAGCTTAGGCTATACAAGAAAATTTTGCCTAAAATGGCATTAACAATAAAGTATAAAAACTCTAATCATAAACCCCTAAACAGGCTCTAAGAAATCACATACCATGTTATATGAAGGTGTTTTGCGTAAAATGCAAACAGAAATGGGTAACCCCATTCAATATTTTTTAGTTTTTGAGAATGATTTCATCAACTTCAACCAGATTCTCGATAGAACGCTCAAAATAGAATTTATCAAATTTCAGTGTTTGAGTTGTGGAAATGACCGCAAAATATACAGGCAAGGCTATTGTAAAACTTGTTTTTTTGAAACTCCCGCAGCGGGTGATTGGATTATGAAACCAGAACTTAGCACGGCACATTTAGACAAAGAAGACCGTGATTTGGCTTACGAAAAACGAGTGCAATTACAACCACATATTGTGTACTTGGCCAACTCAAGTAACGTAAAAGTTGGTGTGACCCGAAAAACACAAGTACCTACCCGATGGATTGATCAAGGTGCTCATGAGGCCATTGAAATTGTTGAAGTGCCTAATCGTTATTTGGCAGGAATAACTGAAGTGGCTCTCAAAAATCATGTTGGTGACAAAACCAATTGGCGTAAAATGCTACAGAATGACATTGAAGACGTTAATTTGGTAGCGTGGCGCGACAAGCTGAAAGCCCATATACCAGATGAAGCTGTTGAATAT
>CAYGUO010000113.1:4744-10094 GCA_964353095.1 uncultured Flavobacteriaceae bacterium
TGAATATTTCATCACCTCAAACTCCGAAACCAATCTAGAATTTCCTGTTTTAAAATACCCTGAAAAAGTAAAAAGTTTAAACCTTGGCAATACTCCGGTTTTTGAGGGAGTTTTAAAAGGAATAAAAGGGCAGTATCTCATTTTTGAAGACAATACAGTTTTTAACGTTCGCGGAAGTGAAGGCTATTATGTGGGTATCGATATCAACTAAATCAATTTTATAATCCAATCACCATGAAGTTATCAAACGTATTATTCGTGTTACTTACGCTTTCAATTTTCTCCGCATGTAAGACGGAGAAAAAGGAAGTTGCACTATTGGAAAAATTTCAATTTGCCCAACCTGAAGATGTAGGTATGCATGCAGATAGCCTAGCCAAAATTGACCAATTGGTTATGGAGTACGTTGAAGCCAAAAAATATCCTGGGGCGGTTACACTGATAGCTAAAAATGGAAAGATTATTTATGAGTCTGAAGTGGGCTGGTCAGATTCCACAAGAACGGAACCCTATCGAAAAGACCATTTGTTTCGAATGGCCTCTATGACAAAACCACTTGTTTCGGTTGCTGCCATGCAATTAATGGAAGCGGGCAAATTAAAACTAAACGATCCCGTTGGCAAGTATATCCCCTCGTTTATGGAGACCGAAATCATGACCGATTTTAATTCTTTGGATACCACATGGGCAAGTACCACCTCAGCAAATATTCCAAAGCTAAAACAACTATTGACACAAACTGCGGGTGTACCCTACGGATTTATGAATCCGAAGGTGAATGGGGCTATCCTTACAAAGCATGGCATACCGGATTTAAGCACCCATTTACCTATGACCATTGAAGAAACAGCAGCTAAATTGGGTAATTTACCACTTATGCATGAACCTGGCGCACGATGGATGTATGGCCTTAATACCGATGTTTTAGGTCGTGTAGTAGAAGTGGCCTCTGGGATGAAACTAGATGACTATATCCGTGAAAATATTACCAAGCCCATTGGAATTGAAAAACTTGATTTTTTCTTTAATGATTCGCTTACGAATAAACTGACCAAAGTATTTTTAACCGGTCAAGATGGTACCGTTACACAAGCTCCACAAAATATGGGTCCTTTTTACATTCCCAATTATCCAACAGAGGGAGCAAAGACCTATTTATCTGGCGGAAGCGGCATGACAGGTACTTCTAGGGACTATTTTCTATTTTGCCAAGCGATGCTGAACGATGGAAAATTGGGCAATGCTGAAATTCTAAAACCAGAAACTGCCCAAGCCATGCATCAAAACCAACTGGACACCATTACTTACCCTTGGGGCTCTGGTAGTTTTGGTTACGGCTTTCACGTAGCAGATGGCCAAACCACAAGACCTAGTGGCACGTATAGTTGGGGAGGGGCTTTTAGCACTACATTTTGGATTGACCCAGCAAATGAGTTAATCGTCATTCAACTAAGACAAGTTTTACAGTCGCCTTATAATCAAGAAATTGATGCTAGGTTGGAAAAATTGGTTTATGGGGCTTTGGAGGATTGAAATTTCAGTTTAAAAATCACTTAAATCAAGCAAACCACCCCGCCATGCGGGCACCAAACCTTGGATAAGGAGGGGAACTAAAACATTCTAATTTTGCGTAGTATCTTTTTTCTTCTTTTTACCTCCTAAAAGACCGCCCAAAATATTTTTTGCAGCATCTTTAACCGCATCATTTTTTTGGGTAGAATCGGTTTTTATAGAATCTTTCTTTTTGTTGCCCAATAAGCCCCCTAAAACATTTACCGCTGCCGTTTTGGTGGAATCTGTCTTAGTGGAATCTTTTTTATTACCTAATAAGCCACCCAATACATCTTTGGCCTTGTCCTTACCTTGATTCAATAATTTTTGCTTTTGAATCTCCACCAAACGTTTTGTTAGGTCGGTGACCCCTGTTTTGAAATCAGTTGATACGTTTGGGCTATTATAATTACCGCCAATATTTGCTGTAACAGGTATGGTCAAACCTTCAAGACTTGAATCATTCAGCTTTGCAATTAAATTAGTAACCTCAGCACCTAAATACTTTGAAGGCACATCTAAGACCGCTTTGTACTGCAATTGTTTGTCAAAAGTGTGGCTCCCGTCAATTTTGATGGCCACGTCTTTATAGTTTAATGAAATTGGTTTCACTTTAACCGTACCGTTTTCAAAAGACAAAGCTGTTTTCAGGTTCTTTAAATCCAGTGCATCCAAATCAATAAAAGTAAAGCTGTTGTTCAGCGCATTCAATACCGGTGCATCTTTTGTGGTCACTTTTGTAGCTAAAAGCTCGCCCACCAAATTACCTGTTAAGGTGGCCAAATTTGGGGTCATATCATCTTTTAGGTTCCCTGATATCTTTACCGTAGAATTTAACTTGCCCTGCAATGCATTTGCCACTGGCGCCAAGACTTTGAATAAATCAAGTGCTTTAAAAGATTCGCTTATTTTAAAGCTATCCATGCCCAAATTCATATCAAAGGTTGAAATATCTCCTTTGGTAGAAACTGAGCCATTCATACTCAATTTACCATCAAACAAATCAGAACTCAAATTTTGCACTTTAGCCGTCTCATCTTTAATAACAAGTTGGCCGGATACATTCTTTAAATTCAGATTATCATAAATAACATTGGTCGCCATAGCATCAATAGTTGCGTCTAAAAACGACGGAATCTTAATACGTTCCGTATTTGGAGTAGTCGTTTCTGTAGTTTCAGCTGCACTAGCTTCTTCCACCATAAAATCATTTAAAGCAAAAGTGTTTGATTGTAATTTAAAATTACCTTCAACATTTTCACCATTGAACATAAAACCCAATAAGTTGTTGATGGTACCTGTAGCTTTAAAATCGGTCCCTCCTGTTTTGCCATCAAACGAGTTTAACGAAACGGTCTTCGGATTAAAAGTCACAGCTGCCTCATTAATGGCAACCGGGTGCTTCATTTCTTCAGAATTGTATTTAAACCCCGTCAAATTCAATTTACCGCTGGTCTTTGTTTTCTCATATTGTTTGTTTTCAATAGAAGCCATATCAAAACTGGTGGTCATATCGGCTGTTAACAGTCCTAATAAGTCAAAATCAGCTGGCACGGGATACGCCTTTGAAATATTGGCCAGGTTCATTTTACCGTCCGCATGGGCATTCACCTTTGTATTCCCTAATAAATCCCTGATTTTCGCATTTACATTAAACCTGTCTTCATCTATTTGAAATGAAAGTCTGTTTATGTTGACATAGGTATCTTCTGTAATCCCGGTTTCGTTATTGATTTCTGTATCTATAAAAACGTTCTTAACCGTTTTCGGTAAATCAGGATATTTAAAAGAAGCGTTTTCCGAATTAATTTTAATGTTAAACGTAGGAATGTGCGCCTCATCAACAATGCCCTTAAATTGACCATTAAGCTCAAAATTACCAGTGGTAGTAACACGCTCAATATCTTTGGAGTATGCTTCAGGAATCACCGCTAAGAAATTTTTAAAGTCAGAAGAAGGGGTTTTAAAGGTAATATCCACTTCTTGATTGGTATCGTTCACTTTCACAAAACCATCAAACACCAGCGGTAATTGATTTACCAAAGCCTTATTTTCTAAAAAAGTGTATTTACTTTCTTTAAGGTCAATACCAATGAGGGCATCGAGGGAAATAGGGTTTTTATTCAGGTATTTAGTACTATCCATTTCAAAAGAAACTAGCGCATCCGTCTTAGTTTGTAGTTTAGAATTTTCGAGCGATAAATCACCTGTTCCGGTATGGTTCATTTCGGCAAGCTCTAAATGCATGCCCGTTGAAAAATCATCATAAATAATGATGGTATTGCTAATTTCATATCCTTCTAAAGCCAAGGTAAAACTGTTTCCTTTCTTCGAAGTGGCTGCCGTTTCTTGCGCATCACTTTCTAAAGTAATATCATAATTCGCATTTTCGTCTTTATCAATCTGGACATGTAATCTTGCTTTATCCAATACCAAGCTTTTGATGCTGATGGGTTCATCAGCAGCTTTAAACAATTCTTTGATGGACATTTGTAAGGCCACCGTACCCGCTGAGAATAAGGTATCTCCTTCAAAAGGTGCTTTGTTCACCAAAGAGGTATTGGTCAAATTCACATAGGCATTAGGAAAGCTTTTTAGTAAACTCAGTTGGGCATCTTCAAAATCAAGGGTGGCATTCACATTTTGATTGACCTTGTTTTTAATGATTGTGGCAATTTTACCTTCTAAAAAGAACGGAATTGCAATCAACAATGCTACCAATAGCACTATAACAATACCTGTTATCTTGAGAATTTTATTCTTTTTCTTCTTCATTTTATAAGCCTTAAGGAGTGATAACGGAGAAGCGTTAATCAAGGTGTACTTCCTCTCCTATTTTTAAGTTAAATCTTTTACGCATGATATATACGAAAAGATAGAGCAAAGGGGTGTCGAGCAGTGCAATAAATATTTTAAAGACAAATCCGCTGATGACCAATCCATAAAAAAGTTCCCACGGAATTTCCCCAAAAGAGCATAATAACAATACCACGGTAAACGTGTCAATAAATTGTGATGAAAAGGTAGAAAAGTTATTTCGAAGCCAAAGGTATTTACCCTTGGTCAATCGTTTCCAAAAGTGATAAATCTGAATATCTACAAATTGCGCCAGTAAATAGGCCATCATAGAAGCAAACACCGCAACGATAGTATTACCAAAAACATCTGAGAACATACTATTGGTAACGGGCGACCAATCTGTTGCTGGCACGGCTGACGCTGTATACACTATCGCCAATGAAAAAAAGGAAGCAAAAATACCTGCGATAACAACTTGATTCGCCTTTTTCTTTCCAAAAATTTCTGAAATCAAATCCGTTATTAAAAAGGTGATTGGATAAGGTAAAATACCTACGGAAATTTCAAATAACGAAGCACCAAAAAGCTCTATCTCACCAAAAGGTTGCCAAGAGAAGAACTTTTGAAAAATAAGGTTGGAAACGACCAACGAAGTGATAAAAAGTGCGCCTAGGTAAAGGTAAATCTGAAACGCAAATTGTTTGTCTTTAGGGGTCATACTTAAAATCATCTATTCGAGCAGTGCTGTCTAAACGGTTTCATCTTTTGTTACATTAAACGGAGCAGCGATTTTTTTGATACTTCGATTTCCAAAGTTCTCTACTGCGCTCGAAATGACATTTCAGCACTTTTTTAGCCTGCTCTTTTTTGAAAATATTGTTTTAATTACTTAATATTCAATGTATAAGGCATTCTTGCTTGAATTACTTTTTGTTCCGTCACTACTTTGATTTCTTTTAATGTTTGATAAAGGTCTTCTCCCAAATCTTCTTTAACCAGA
>CAYGUO010000114.1:0-10024 GCA_964353095.1 uncultured Flavobacteriaceae bacterium
GTGTTTTATTGTGAACCCTTTTTTATGAATTAGTCACAATTCTATTTTTTAAAAACAACTAGATGCTTGGGTCTTGAAATATTCTTTATTTTTGTAATTCCACTAGGGATGATTTCTCTCCCACGCTGAATTTTCGAGTTCTTCGAAAGGATAAAGGTATTGCAGGAATGGTTATTTTATGAATTTTAAAAACGAGTTAAAATGGCTGTTTTAGAACATTTAACATCGCAAGAAGCGATTAATTTAGAAAACAAGTACGGAGCACAAAATTACCATCCTCTGCCGGTTGTATTGAGTAAGGGAGAAGGAGTTTATGTTTGGGATGTTGAAGGAAAAAAATACTATGATTTTTTATCGGCATATTCAGCGGTGAATCAAGGTCACTGCCATCCAAAAATTATTTCAGCATTAAAGAATCAAGCGGAAAACCTCACACTAACTTCTAGGGCATTCTACAATGATATGCTCGGTAAGTATGAAAAGTATGCCACGGAGTTCTTTGGTTTTGATAAATTATTACCAATGAATACAGGAGCAGAGGCCGTGGAAACCGCATTGAAGTTAGCGAGAAAATGGGGTTATGAAAAAAAAGGCATACCAGCTAATCAAGCTAAGATCGTAGTATGCCAAAATAATTTTCATGGGCGTACCATTGCAATTATATCAGCGTCAAATGACCCCGTTGCAACGGAAAATTTTGGTCCTTTTATACCAGGTATTGTTTCTATCAGATATAATGATATCAATGCACTTTCTGAAGCTTTAAAAGATGAGCATGTGGCAGCGTTTTTGGTTGAACCTATTCAGGGTGAAGCTGGTGTATTTGTGCCAGATGAAAACTATATGAAAGAGGCCTATGATTTGTGCAAAGCAAAAAATGTATTGTTTATTGCAGATGAAGTACAAACAGGGATAGCCAGAACTGGAAGACTTTTGGCAACTTGTGGTAATTGTTCTTGTAGTGATAAAAATTGCTCGGGAACACCAGATGTGAAGCCAGATGTTTTGATTTTAGGAAAAGCAATATCCGGAGGTGTATTTCCGGTATCTGCCGTATTGGCCAATAATGAGATTATGGACGTTATTAGACCTGGCAATCATGGTTCTACTTTTGGTGGAAACCCAATTGCCTGTGCCGTCGCCATTGCTGCATTAGAGGTTGTCAAAGAAGAACAGTTGGCTGAAAATGCCTATGAGTTGGGTAAGTTGTTTCGAAGTGAGATGGAAAAGTTAATTGAAGAAACGAAATTGGTTCGTTTAGTTCGCGGGAAAGGCCTGTTAAACGCCATAGTAATAAATGATACAGAAGACAGTTCAACAGCTTGGAATTTATGCATGGCTTTAAAAGAAAACGGACTACTTGCCAAACCAACGCATGGTAATATTATTCGATTTGCGCCACCTTTGGTAATGACCAAGCAACAGCTGCTTGATTGTGTTGCGATTATTAAGAAAACCATTTTAGAGTATGAAGCTTAAAAAAATCCCCGAAAGGGGATTTTTAGATTTCTAAACCTTGTTTTATTTTAATTTGGATACGCAATATAAAAGCCCCCTTCTTGTAAACTTCTTTCATTGGCATCTGTATTCTTGAAAGTAACGGGAATTGATTTGTATGGCCAACGATAGTTGTCAGCAGTCACAACAAAATGGAGATGAGGGTAACCAGCTAACCCGGTACTACCGCTAAAACCAATGAATCCGCCCTGAGAGATACTTTGGCCTACTTCAACGGATGCTCCGTTTTGGGTCAAGTGCATATATTGCGCATAGGTGTTATCACCGTGATCTACTATTACAAGGTTATTTGGAAAACCCCCGTCAATCCCGCTTTCTTCTACATATACCACTCTTCCTGATCTAGCCGCTGTAATGGTCTGTCCGATGGACATATCAAAATCTAGGGCAAATTGATCCGGTTGGCCTGTACTGTGATACGATCCACCGCAATGTCCTAGGTTAATATTATATCCGATACCGAAAGGATAAGGAAGATTATAAGGTGAGTTTTGCCAATCAGGATACGTTGCATCTGAACAGCTTTGTGAGTCAGAAACCCCTGCGAATTTATTGTTTCCAATTAATCTGTCACGCCATTCTTCATCATCTTTCCAACATGATAATACGACGATGATTGTCAATAAAAATAATATGCCTTTTTTCATTGGTGTTATTTTAAAGGCAAATTATGTAAGCGTGCTGAAATAGTTGTCTCTTTTTACACGGAAACTAGAAAGATAGCCAGAATTAAGGTCTAGAAGCTCCTTGTTCAGGTTTAGAGCGTTTCAACTGTCTCTGAATTTTTTTAATTGCAGATTCAATTGATTTTTCCGGTTCTATAATATTATATTCTCCCCAAAAATCAGGATCAGAGAAACCCACGGCTTCGTCGTTTAAGATGATAGATTTTTTAATTCTATCTCTTAATTTAGGGTTTGGCTCATCCATATTTTTTTTCCAATCCGTTATCGCCATTTCTGCAGTCATACTATAGACCGAATTGAATAATTTATCTTTCCAATCAACTTTAAATTCTAACAATACGTTACTATATCCGTAGTACCATTTTCCATTTTTATTTCTATAATCTACCCGGTAAGCTACTTCAGTTGGCCATACATTGACATTTGCAGGTTTTTTGCGAACAAAAAGCCTTGCTGCTAAGTTTCTGTCCGTAATGTTTAAGTTATAGACAGCGCTTGTCAAGGTTTTGTTCTCTATATCTATATAGAGTTTGCCATAGTATAATGGCGTTTTAATAGAAGGGAGCTGTTTGAATTCGATAATATAGATGGAACGGTCGTTGATTATGGTAGTACGATCAAAACTAAAATCATATTCATCAATTAGCCCATTAGAAAAAATATATTCAGGGTATTTCATGATGTCCACATAAAGGGCATTAAAAGGCCCCCCCTGTAATTTTAAGGCAACCGTATCAAGCTTGCTATAATCGGTGCTTTTTCTTGCCTTATATAGTTTTACAGCATCTTTTTTGCTTGAAGTATAAGGTGATTTGTAAATGTTGACAACAGCTTCGGAAAGAGAAACGTTACGTCTTCTTTTTTTGATGGTTTCCCTATAAAAAGCAGTCATCAAGGTTGGGTCACTAAAGTAGTTTTCTCCTTTTTTATTTAAAACTTCCCTAATGAGTGCTTCAGGATCTTTAGGTGCATTAATATTAACTTCGGCTAATTCCGAAATTGCAATTTCAAGCTCTATTTTATTGTTGGATTTGCTTAATTCACTTAAAGGTACTTTCAGCGTGGAATAACCTATAAAAGAAAATAGCACCAAGCCTTCTTTTGTTGTTGAAGGTATTTTTAACAGAAATTCCCCTTCCGTATTTGAAATGGTCGAAATATTTGTCCCTTCTAGAGAAATCGTTGCAAAAACAAGTTCTTTGTTCGTGTTTTTTTCAACTATTTTTCCTTTGTAGGCATTAAAATTATCTTCGGTTTCTTGAAATCCTAAAGCATTGTTACTTAAAAATAATAATACGTACGTGGAGATAATAAAATTGATCGCTTTCATAGCTTTATTTTTTTGTAATCAACAACAAAACACTTGTTCTACTAAGTTAGTCATTTTTTAAATTGACTTTTGTTAATGTTTTGACTGTCCTTAAGGTATTTAATAGAATTTAGTAGTATGTCACTTCTTTCAAGGGTTGACAAATTATAAAGAACCCACACTAGCTTTTTCTAAATATTGTGTTGGATTTATTCCTTCAAATTTTTGAAATGCCTTGTAAAATGAAGCTCTATTATTGAAACCCACGTCATAGGCTATTTGTGTGATATTTGCACTTTTGCCAAAAGTGTTGATCAACAGGTGTTTTGCATCTTCAATTCGATATTTATTGATAAAATCAAAAAAATTAAAATTGAAATGCTGATTGATAATTTGCGAAGTATGATTTCTAGATAAGTTAAGTTTTTTAGCGAGGTGATTTAATCGCAGGGTGTTATCTAGATATGGTTTGTCCGTTTGCATGATATCTAATAGTTTTTCTTTCATTTCTTCAGATAACCTATCAGAAAGTCCAGTTTTTTTATACTTAACAAAGCCTATTACTTCTTTAATTGATTTGCCTTCAAAAACTTCTGGCTGAACAAAACCAAAAAACGCAAGTATTGCAATAAAGCCGACAATAACGATATCAACGAAATAGTCGTAAGATGGATCCATTAGTTCAAACCATACCGAAAAAACGTAGCCGAAAAAAGCAAGCACAAACCCTAAATAGCTGCCAATAAACCAAAAAAGCCACTTATTCTCACGATAACCAGTATTTTGTCTAGGTCCAAACTTATAGTAGATAAGTACTGCGTAAGAAGCCATTAAAAGCATTATGTACCAAATAGAATAAGGCGATAGCCATACGACATCATAAAAAGTTCCATTTTGTAGCACCGTTAACTTTTTATCTGCATTTAAAAAATAGAAAGGACTAAGCAATACTAAGACTGCTGCAATGGGAGTAACAAATAAGATATCAGTAATTTGAAATCCTTTTCCAGTAGTTATTTTTCGAACATAGATAAAAAGCAATGGCCCATATACCATCCAAATAGGAAAGTTTGTGAAGCTAAAATGAACAAAATTGGCTTCATAAAGTAAGTTGCTCCATTTTAAACAATTATAAAAAAGTTCAAAGGAAAATAATATGGTATAAATGGCCAATATGCTATTTGCGAAGCTATTTCCTTTCTTTTTTAAAAAGAATAGGATGCCAAGGCCAATACCGGATACTGAAAAACATATAAATAATAAGAGATGCCAAGCCATAGAATAAACGCTTTATTCAAAGATAGAGTAGCTTGGGATTACCTTGTCTCTTTGTGTAGGGAAATACAGTTAACCATTGCAGCTCCTCTCCGATAAAAAATGTCAACTTTGATATAGTTCAATAGGTAAGTCATCCGGATCTGCAAAAAATGTAAACTTTTTATCAGTATGCTCATCAATTCTAATGGGTTCGATTTCAATTCCTTTCTGAGTAAGTTCGTTCACTTTTTGTTCAATATTTGTTACTTCAAAAGCAAGATGTCTTAACCCACATCCCTCCGGTCTCGATGTTCTATTTGGTGGATTAGGAAAAGAGAATAACTCAATAATATATACTCCGTTAAGGGATAAATCAAGTTTGAAAGAATCTCTATGTTCTCGATATACCTCTCTGATAACATTTAAACCTAAGATTTCAGTATAAAAATGTTTTGATTTTTTGTAGTTAGAACATATTATAGCAATATGGTGTACTTTATTTAACATTAACTTGAATTAATTGACCATAAAGAGTGCATTGGCAAAGAATAATTTTCCATTTTCCCAAAATCCTCTAAATAACGGATTGTCGACCATATAAACCACTTGGCCTCTTCCATGATTTTCAACACCAAAAATTAAGGAGCTGGCTATGTTTTTTTGTGCTTTACTACCTGCAAAACCTGAGACCGGTTTGCTATTTTCTTCAAGGTAAACTGCGTTTCCGTTCTTAAGATAATCGAAAGACGAATTGCCCAATTTTAGTGTAAAATAGCTTGTATTATAACCATAAGCCAACGGATGGGTATTATCTACTTTAGCCTTGAAAATTGCCCCGGTAATAGCATTTTTCATTTGTTCGCGTTGCAGATTTTCATGTGGCATTGGTTTTGTTTTGCTGGTGTCTTTTTGGGTTTCTTTTGTTTTGATGTTGAACCCATTTTTACCATCAATACCATTAATAGCACCGCCCATGGCGATTAACTTACCCCCTTCACTTACCCAATTTTTCAAACCTTTTAACTTTTTCTCATTAAAATAGCCAGAATACCTTCCGCCGGGCAAAATCAAAATATCATATTTGTCCATATCAACATTAGCTATATAATCCGTATCTAAAACGGTAATGGGATATCCAAGTTGTTGTTCAAAATAATGCCAAATTTCACCGAATCTTAGCGTAGTCGTTGGCTCTCCTGAAAGCACGGCTACTTTGGGTTTTTTAATTTGCTGCACATAGGCTGAACCAAAATCTTTCCCAGAATCAACGAAACCTGTGTTAACAGCAGTTAAGTTTTTTGAGTGTTTTTGAGCGACTGTAGTTAACACATTTACAAGATTTTTTTGGTGCTCATTATCAGATTTGGTGATGATTAAACTACCTCTTTCGTAATTCTTTCCTTCTAAAGAAAACGGGGCATAACTGGTTCTGACCTTGATGTTGTTTTTTAACAAGTCTGCCAGAAAACGCGCATCATTCATGCTGTTCCAATTTCCCACGTATGCATAGGCATCTGAGAATGATGTGTTTATTTTCTCTTTAGTTGGCTTATTAGCAGCTACTAAGCTAGTAGAGGCAACTGCATCTAAACCATAAGCATAGGGTAGGGACCAAGCAGTAATGTCATAGGTTAATGAGTCGCTAAGCTTTGCATTTGGTTCAAAGAGTACTTTAACCATTGTGCCCTTAGGTTGGTTGGTAGAAACTACAATGGTATGTTCATCTGTTTTAAGTGACCCAGATGTACCTGTTCCATAATCAAAACCTTTAACAGTAGTATTAGACGCCACCCCAAACTCAATTTCGTGCTTGTCTAAAAGACTTGTAAGCGAACTAAGATTATCCGTATTGCCTTTAAGAACATAGCTTTTGTACTTGAAATTTTTATTTTGATAGAATTTTTTGAATTCGGTATTTAGTTGATCAGCATTTTTTGAAGCGACTTCAACAGTAGATATCCCTGTGGTATAATGATGTGCAATACGGTCTTTTAAGGTCAATGTATCACCATTTCTTGTAAGTATGCCTAAACCTGCCCTGCCACTACCACCTTGTTCATAAGTCATTCCAATAGCACCATTATAGGTGGGATAGGTATCTCCATAACTTGGGTAGAATAAATCAAATACTTCTTTTGTAAAATAAAACCATCCATTGGCATCAAAATATTTGGCATGGTTTTTACCAATGGTTTTTTGAAAATTGCGTTGAAAAGGTGTTATAACTTCATGGTATGGTTCAGCTGCCGGGGCAAAATAATAAGGACTATTTACGCCTTGCTCGTGAAAATCTACATGAACATGAGGCATCCATTTATTATAAACCTTTAAGCGTTGTTGGCTCTCAACTTGGGTCAACCAGGCCCAATCGCGGTTCAAATCAAACATATAATGATTGCTTCTGCCGCTCCACCAACCCTCATGATGCTCCTTACTGTTGGGGTCAACCTGAAAGGGGGTGTTTTTATATTGGTTATACCAATTGCTATAGCGATCACGACCATCAGGATTGATACACGGGTCAACGATGACCACAGTATTTTCGAGGTAAGTACTTTTACTGGTCAGTAACTCATAAATTGTTTGCATTGAGGCTTCAGTGCTTACACTTTCGTTACCATGAACATTATAACTTAACCATACAATTGCTTTTTCTGCATTTCCCGCCCCAGTGGTTGCTTTTAAATGTTCTTCCCTAATAGCATCTAAGTTCTTCATGTTTTCAGCAGAAGAAATAAAGGCTAAAAGTAAAGGCCGTCTTTCATTGGTTTGACCATATTCCACGAGCTTTACTCTTGAAGCATCGGTCTGCGCCAAATAGGTATAATAATCTACAACTTCATGATGTCGGGTGAACTGCGTTCCCAGTTCATACCCGTGAAAATCAGCTGGTGATTTTAGGTTTTGGGCACTTAAAATAAATGTAGCAAGAAGGGAGGTGGCGAGTAAAAATCGGTTCATAAAACGTTTGGTTAAAAGGTAAAATCAAAGCTAATGATAAAATTTGTGTTTATGCAATTAACGAATTTTTTGGAATGGAAATCATCAAGTAGCGTATCTTTAAGCACATTTTTAATTTTTGATGCAAGTAGACTGTATACCTTTTCAGCAAACCGGTTATTTTTCCAAACTCATTTGCGACTATTTAAATGAAAAAGAAGCACTTCAACCATTTTTCAACCGCTTTCCGCATATAGAACATTTTGAAGCACAGTTAAAAGAGAAGAGCAAAAGCTATGATTCCGAAAATCGAGGCGTTTTGGTAAAGGCTCTAAAAAGCCAGTATGTTCATCTTAAAATTACAGAACGAACCCAAAAACATATAGAAAGTCTAAGTGAGCAGAATACCTTCACCATTGTGACAGGTCATCAGTTGAATTTATTTACAGGACCACTTTATTTTTTATATAAAATCATTTCCACCATTAATCTTGCCGAGCAACTGAAAACAAAGCATCCTGAATATCATTTTGTGCCCGTATATTGGATGGCCACAGAAGACCATGACTTTGACGAAATCAACTACTTTAATTTTGATGGTAAAAAAGTACAATGGAATACAGAATCACAGGGTGCGGTAGGTAGATTAGGTACCGACGGTTTAGAAGATGTTTTTAAGGTCATAAAAACCCAGTTTGGTGAGACGGATAATGCCAAAAACTTAAACGAACTTTTTAAGGAGGCCTATCTGCAACATTCAAATTTAGCAGATGCCACTCGCTTTTTGGCAAACGAACTTTTTGGCAATTATGGGTTGGTTATTCTAGATGGTGACGATACTTCATTGAAACAACTTTTGATACCTTATGTGAAGAAAGATGTTTTTGAGCAAGTTCCTTTTAAGAAGGTTATGGAATCTAACCAAGCATTGAGTGCTATTTCAGATGACTATAAAATTCAAGTAAACCCAAGAGAAATCAATTATTTTTATCTAAAAGATGGTTTAAGGGAGCGCATCGTAGAAAAAGATGGTGTCTATTCGGTCAATGAAACTGACTTAAGATTTTCTAAAAATGAACTGGAAGAAGAGCTTCAAAAGTATCCAGAACGTTTTTCGCCCAATGTCATTGCCAGGCCGCTCTATCAAGAAGTAATACTCCCTAACCTCTGTTATATTGGAGGTGGTGGAGAATTAGCCTACTGGCTAGAGTTGAAGGATTATTTTGAAGTACTTGGGGTAACCTTTCCAATGTTGTTATTGAGAAACTCTGCATTGGTGATTACCGAGAAACAATTTGGTAAAAGCGAAAAATTAGGCATACCGCTAGCAGACCTTTTTTTAAAACAAACTTCGCTTATCAATAAAATGATACGTAAGATTTCAAATATTGATATTGATTTTTCACCTCAAAAAAAGTCTTTGGAAGAGCAGTTTAAATCACTCTATGAACTAGCTGAAGAAACAGATAGGTCTTTTTTAGGGGCGGTGAAAGCCCAAGAGGTAAAACAAAAAAAAGGATTGGATGTTTTGGAGAAAAGGTTGCTGAAAGCCCAAAAAAGAAAGTTGAAAGACCAAGTAGTTAGAATAACCGATTTGCAAAACACCCTTTTTCCGGGGCAATCCTTACAAGAACGACAATTAAATTTTTCAGAATTGTATTTGGAGTATGGTGATGAATTGCTTCCAGCCTTGTTTAAAGCACTTGAACCGTTGAAGAATCAATTTCTCATTTTAAGGAACTAAAAATTGACCATTCCATTCGTTACTTTTTTGGTTAAACCTTACGCGAATGTGATTGGGTCGCTGTAGCCTCAAATACTCAATACTGGCAGGCACAATTTTTATCACACAAAAATGATTTTTTTCTAAAAGATAATCCACCTCCTCAGAATTTTTCAACGAACTGCCAGGAGCCTTTATGGTAGTGTAATCTTTTCTTGAATTCAAAGGGATACCGTTCCAAAGTGATTTGATACGTGCGTCATCTTTAACAATTTCAGCTTTGCCTTGTATTTGAACTTGCATTAATTTTTTTGAATGGTAAAACAGTGCTGCAACACTTTCGTTGGCAACTAACTGATTGATTTTGTTAGATCGATAATCTGTATAAAAAAACAACTCTAAATCTTGACTTACCTTTCTTAATACTACCGTGCGTAATTGTGGTTCATTTGCGGCATTGGTGGTAGCCAAAGAGAAATAGCGAAATGGATGACCCTTTTTTGAAGCCCCATTAACTAGCTCATTTTTAAGTTGTTCAAAGATTAGCTTTTCCATTTTTTATTTTTTTCAAAAATAAATGAAAAAGTAGGT
>CAYGUO010000115.1:0-9926 GCA_964353095.1 uncultured Flavobacteriaceae bacterium
GCTTTGATAAATCTTTGTTAGGATCGGCACAAATTTTACTTTTCGGCAGTGTCAAATCATATTCCAAAATACCTTCATCTTCATTATAAACAAATGCGGCCGCTATGTCTAAAGTGTTCATTAAAATGTGAAACTCTTCAGCGTCATCGAAATAACCATATTCCGCATTTTGTGAATAGTCATTTTCTAAAATATCCGTAATCCGCTTTTTTCTTTTGACTTCATCTTCTTCAAAAGGAGTCGGCTCGGGGCGAGTGGGTCGATTGGATTGTTCAGGTCGCCCTTGTTGTTTTTGATCTTGGATAGCTTCCGAGGGGTATTTCACATATACATTTTGCTTCTTTTTACCCTTAATATCAAAAAAAACGGACACCCCTAAACGAAGCATTGACATCATGGTTTTTTCATCGGAGGTGGTCACGTTCAAATGCATATTGTTTTCATCTGAAGTAACCGTATAGGTTACATTTTCATCAGTAATAACCGTATCGATTTCAACTGTCGCCAGCATATTTTTGGCCGAAACTGTATAGGTTAGAGTAACTACTATTACCGTTAAAATTATTTTTTTCATTCTTACTTTTTTATGTTTTAGCGTCTTGACCTTGGGCCATTTGGCGTCGATAAATCCTGCTCCAATTCGGCTTTGGATATCAAGCCATCCTTATTTACGTCTACTTCTTCAAACTTTAGGCCCAACGGTCCTTTTGCTTCTTTTTTGGCAATCTTTCCGTCTGTGTTTGTATCCAGTTTTGCGAATACCTGCGCGACACTGGGACGACCCTCTGGCTTACTTTGTTCGTTCTGACCACCTTGTCCACCATTCGGTGGAGGACCCTCACCTCGGGCTTGCGATTCAAATTCTCCCATTAAACAGCGACCAACATAGGGGAAGTCGTTCGTTACCAAATACATATATTGACCATCGATAGTAATTCCGTTACATTCATCCAAATCGCCTAAACCAGCAACAAATTCAAAATCTGAATTGAAAGTTCCGTCATGGTGTCCTTCTTCTGCGATGTCTACTTTTACTCCGGGCCTTGTATACGTACAATCCTCTCCTTCTCTAATACCGTCTAACAATTTAAAACTAGGTTTATAGGCATTACTTTTCGAATAGTACATTGGGAAACCATCATGGGCAAATCCGATATGAACCAAGTCTTCCCCGTTGTCAAATTCGTTGATGACCTCTGTTGGTGTACCATGATAATGATATGTACCCGTTGGTTGCACATGGGCATGATTGTGGTCTAAACCTAAATCAATAACGTCTTGTAGCGCTTCTACACGATAGTTCTCGCCTGACTCACAAGCCACCACTTCTCCGGTGCCAGGTTCAAATTTTATTCCGTTTAGTGCAATGCCCGGTTCTCTGATCCACTGTGCTTTTCCCGTATATTTTGGATTTAACGGAAATTTAAAAGTTCGGTGCTGGGCAGAGATAGTATTCGGGTTGCCTTCATTTGGGAATATGCCTGTTTTATGATTGGGCAATGAATTGGTAACCATAACCCGAGCATCCTCCGTAATTGTGACCTTGGTCCTTGTGCCATATTTTTCATCTTCCAAATTAAACGAACCAAAATAATTAGCGTAATTCGAAACGGCTAACTCGTCATCATGTGTATGAGTATCTGGGCCATGTATATGTGTCGTATTCTTGTCTTTACAAGACACTATGAAATATGTAAAAGTCAAGAATATAATTTTAAAGTGTAGTTTTTTCATTACGCTGCCATTTTAAATTTAAATATTACTGATTTATGGAGTTTTACTATCCCCCCTTTTTGCGTTCGATGGAAGTATCTTTCTCCCAACTAAAAAAATAGGAACTATGGCTATGAACCATAGATAATGGGTATTGAATTTTCCTTTATCGGTAATCACTTTATTGTTTCTAAATTCCACCGTCGCCGAGTAGCCATTGTGTTCTGTTAGAATAACTTTATCACTTATGCCTTGTAGCGACCATGAAAAAATGGTTTGATGGTGTTCATTTTCTTTAAATGCATTGATTTTCACGGTAAGAGTATTGAACTGTTCTGGTAGTTTCGCTGTTACGAATTTAAAATCTGTTTGATGGTTTCCAAGTTTCAAGCCTCCTTTGAGAAGGTAGACTTGATTACCATTTATGTTCAGATTGAAATTCTCCTTTATATATGCGACGGCCAGTTGCTTGTATTCCAGATTGGAGACCTTGTCGAATTCGATATTTGGATAATGCTTGTTCAGCGCCTCTTGAAAACCCGTTTGACTAAGGCTAATGTTCAAAATATCCAGATTATCCTTCATCTCGAGGTAATACATGGCCGACAACGGATTATGTGCGTGAAGCATTTTGACACCAACAAAAGATAGTATGCACAAAAACAGTAACTTTTTCATCTTGCTATTGAAAACTAAAATTATTATTAGCCGCAACTCCTTTTAAGCATTTAGGAACGTTTGGCGCATCCGTATTACTGGCGACGTAATGATATACGCCATCCGGGTAATCGGTAGTAACGGATGTTCTGCCCCCGCAATCATCTAAATCGGGAGGTTCAACTTGATAGGCATAGATAGGAAAACCATCTTTGGCAAAACCAATAAGTTTAGTGTCAGAAACTTGGTCTACCATAGTACAGGTCACATCATTTATCCCATTTGCCTCCAATACCTGATTCATGCTTTCTGCCACAAAATGCCAATGGTAGTACCCAGCTGGGTCGTGATGTCCACCACATGGGTCAATTGAAGGAATATTACCTGCGATTTCCCTTCCCGGATTAGCGACTGATGGGGGATCACCGTTTATAGGTGCTCCGTCGATGGCAACACCAATCAATTCTACCGTATCAATATCATTATTTGAAGATGCCAATTTCGGCGTTGCCGGAATCAGGAAGGTGAGCTGCAGGTCATTATCCGGTGCAGCCTGAAGACAGTAAGCCAAATCAGCATCGGCAGGGCCTGAACTAAAATCATCAATATTAATGTTGCCCTGATTGTCAATAATATCATAACCATCAGATTCCATGGCATTGAACAAATCTGCTTTCATCACTTGGAAACCAGTATTGGTAGCACCATCATAAAATCCCAAGCCTCCAATGTCATCTATAGTATCTGGACAAAACGGCCCACCTTCAACAGGATTACTCGAAAAGACCAATTGGTAGCAATCTCCGCTCGATCCGTCTTCTAGCATACAATCTACTTTAGTGTAGGAAACTAGGGAAGTGGAATTGAAAAAGGATTCTTGAATGAGTTCATCAGACACTACTTCTTCTTCGCCCTCAATGTCGATGACATCGCCATCATCAGTACTGCAAGCTATTACTGCTATGAAAGTCGTTACAAATATAAATGACCGCAATGCCATTTTTTTTATCACACTTTTTTTCATGATGTTTTGTTTTCAAAAACTGTTTCACATTATGTAATACGCTACCTTCTATTCTGAAATTATTGCTTAATCCGCATTTTAGAAAAACGCCTCGCAATCACTAACGAAGCGTTTAAAACCAACCTAAAAACTAACTAACTCAAATTTTCTGAACTTTTTATTATTGATTCGAACATCAAGGCTGAGTACTTTATTCTTTTGTATTACTGTTCCAGATGCTCTTGGGTAGATATGACAATGAACATGTCCCATTTAACCGGCACTACCGGACTACCTTAATGGGGTTAATTTTTTTGCGCCCACGGACGTTAAAAGCCAAAAAAACAATGGCAACTGCACCTAACGCTATCAATAGAATTCCAGATGAAAACATGCTCGCTTCGCTTTCTTTGACTTCCACAAACTTATTTTCATTTGCAAGTAGTTTCAAAGTATGGTTATTGGCATTGTTCAAAATGAACTGTTCTTTGCTAAAACTTTCCTTAAAGAGTAACAATTTGCTCTGGTTTCTATGAATATCCTTAAAAGCAGTGTTCGTAACCAGCACTTTATTGATTTCCGTAGGAATACCGAACACCTCGAAAACAACCTTGGTTTCATGACCAAGTTTTACAACTCCTTTGCCAAGGGTAATATTCTCTCCTCCATTGAACCTGAAATGGAGATTGTTCTTGATATGCTCCAACACCATTTGTTGAAACTCCTCTGGGGTTTTATAAGGAGTTTCGGCAAAATGAGTCCGTATTTCTTGTTGAAATGCAGTCAATGAAGCATTGATCTGTAAAACCCAAGTATTGTTCTCCTTCTCGACCAGCATTGTGGTCGACGTACTGGGACTGTGGGCAAAACTTACCATTGAAAACAAGCCTGCGAATAATAATAAGATGTATTTTTTCATTCTATTTTTTTTAATTAACGTAAGCACCTTTTAAACCATCAATAAAATTATTGTTACCAGCTTCGTCTACATGATAATGATATCCTCTGGTTTCATCTGAGTGGCCTCGTAATTCGTCTAAGTCGGAGGTTTCGGCGCCACTTGTATCCAATAATTCGTAAATTCCATGGCCGTCCAATGCATATCCGATTAATGCCGCGTGTCCGTCATCTTGTGAGACTTTAGTGCTGAAACCAGTAGCTGCATGATAATGATACCCTTGGTTTACATTAATATGGCCGCCGGCATCATCGAATGGGGCTAAAGTATAAGCACCAAGAATATTATCAACAGGAGCCGGTGCAGAAAATTCAATACCATTTAAGGCTACACCACGAGTCGAAGGAGCAGTATTGCCTTGTCCTGGAGGTCCTCCTGGTCCTGTCGCAAATAAAGTGTTACTGTCTTGAATGACCGGGGTAATCGGAATTGTCCAAGTCTGTGATAGATCAGTTATATACGAAGGCAGGCATTCCACACAGAAGTTTTCATACTCGGCCCCAACATTCGGATTGGCTGCATTTATACAATCATCCTCGGTTTCTGTGACATAGATATCTCCATTTGCATCGTACATCATCCATTTTGTATCATTATAAAAACTCGCCATATTTTCAACAAAGGCGCCATCTACATCATATACTTCTCCGTCTTCTAGCCAAATACCACCTGCTTCCGCCGTATCTGAAATATTATCTGGGCACCATGGCCCCATTTCGTGATCTCCCGGTAGACTCGCCGTAACAATTTGATAACAATCCGTTGATGTACCATCTGAAAGCGTACAGGGTACCGTGGTAATTGTCACCGACCCATCGGAGGTATAAAAGTATGATGAATCGACATTTACAACTGTTGAGTCGTCATCAGTCGCATCGTCGTCATCATCCATATTATCAATAACGTCTGTGGTATCATCATTACTGCAGGCAACGAGTGTTGATAAGCCTGCAAAAATGACCAAAACCGTGTACAGGGTTCTCATATAGGTTTTTATTGTTTTTTTCATGTTTTTTATTTTAGATTTTAATTTTCACATTCAATAATGTAAATGTCTTAGTAATAAGAATACCAAAATCAAGAATTCAGTGGATGACACGAAGTATTAAGTGAATGGTGTTATTGAAAGGTTAAAGCATATTATCTCACGGTACTAAAGACCATTTTTTCGGGTTTGAACATGTTCGAAACAGCAATTAGGCCAAGAAGTGATACTAAGACCAAACCATAAATGAACCATAAAATATTGAGCTCAATCTCCTCAACCATAAGAAATTGTCCATTAGTTTTCTGAAGGTATAATTTGAATTGATTTCCTTTTTTAAGTACATAATTGCCAGAAGTGTATGTGGGGGTGCTAATTTTTAGAATAGCATTGTGTTGCGAATTTTCGTCATAGCCCATTAGTCGTATATCCAAGGAATTTAAATCGTCTGGAAGCTCTGTAATTTTGAATTTCAAGTCGATATGATGCCCTAATTTAATAACGCCTTCTTGAAGTTCAACTGCTATAGCATCATTGGCATTGATATACAGATTTTCTTGTACATATTTTAAAACTAATTTCTGGAATTCATCAGCAGTTAAATTGTCGATGTCTTTATCAGGATAGTTTTTTATCAATTGGTAACGAAACCCATCAAACGAATTGCTCAAATTTAAGCTCCATATCCTCTGTTCATTTTGAACCAAAACTATTGTTGAAACTTGCGAATTATGTGCATTAACAGTTGCCATAAAACCTAAAACCGTAAGTAGAAAGATGATTTTTTTCATGATATTTCTTTGTATTAAATGGTTGTCAATTGACTTCAAAACTACCTTGTGCTCCTGCAAAACAACCAATAAAGCTATTGCTACCCGCATAGGCCACATGATAATGATAACCGCGTATTTCATCAGTATGGCCTCTACAGTCATCAAGATCACTAGGCTCTTTATCATCTTCATTTAAAAGCTCATGCAGTGCAAACCCATCCATGGCATAACCAATCATTGCGGCATGGCCATCCTCTTGGGGTATTTTGGTAGTGTTGCCAGTTGCTGCATGGTAGTGGTATCCGATATTCGGATTAATATGACCTCCATTGTCATCAAGTGGCGCAAGGGTATATGCCCCTATAATTGCAGATGTTGGAGCAGGAGGGTCAAAATTGACGCCGTTAAAAGCAAGGCCAATTAAGGTTCCGCCTCCGCGATGGGGTGGTGGCCTTCTTTCTTCGACACCCATTCTTGGCGGTGACTCTCCCTTTGGTTTGCCACCGCCTCTTAGGTAAATTGGCTTATCCAATTTTTTTGGCGTGACCGGTATAAAATATGTAAGGTTGATATCACTAACATATGAAGGTTGGCATTCCACACAGAAATTCTCGTATTCTACACCAACATTGGGGTTGGCCGCTGCTTTGCAATCTTCCAAAGTTTTGGTTACATAGATATCACCATTTTCATCATACATCTTCCAAGTGGCATCGTCATAAAAAGTGGCCATGTTTTCAATAAACTTTCCATCTACATCATAAATTTCTCCGCCTTCCATCCATTTACCGCCTTTATCGGCACCATCGGATATATTTGTAGGGCACCATGGCCCCATAGCATGATCCGTTGGTTCTGATGTTGTAGTGATTTTATAGCACAAAGCCATACTTCCATCAGAAAGGGTTCGCACTTCGGTAGTAATGGGTTCCAACAGACCTGCCTTAAGAAACAGTGACGGATTCACTTGCTGAGTATCTGGATCCAATACTTTTTTAGTTTTGTTACCACAACTATTGAGCAACACCACTAGAACCAAACTGTGGGTTAGAAATAGTACTATACTCTTCATCCTTTCTGTTTTATGTTGTATTTCTAGTGCGTATGGCATTGACAAAGGAGCCATATCCAACTGCAATAGTTATTTCATAGTTGTATTCAAATAGCGCTAGCAAAATGATTCCCGTTACTACCATAAGAAGTAATGGGAAACTTCTACTATTTCATGCTATTTTATTGTCTTCCTTGTGGCCTTCCTTTACCTCGTTCTGGTTTGGGGGCATTTTCAATTTCTTCCTTAGAAAGGAAACCATCTTCGTCTGAATCGATTTTGGTAAAATCCTTTTTTAAAGGACCTTTTACTTCCTCTTTTGAAAGTTTACCATCTTCATCCGCATCCATTTCCTTAAAGAGTTCTTCCATAGAAGGTCGTTCTTTTCTTTGCTGTCTACCATTATCATTTTGTGCATTCATTTTACAAGATGCAAATAGGCCAAAAGCCATTATCAATACTCCTAATTTCATTGTTCTTTTATACATATCGTTTTATTTTTAGTTTGTGAATTTGATACCAAAGGTGGGCATAAGCCGGCTATCAAATGACTGAAATCAATGAACACCGTCTTGTTTTAAGCGAATGACGACATATCTTCTGTAAAGGCCTTATATCAGGGCGTTTCATTGGTCATTTTTAGTAAACAATTCATTTTATTTTGCTTTTATTTGTAGTATGACCAAATCAAAAAGATTCTATTTTCAGGTATTGTTATGGTTAGGGGTTTGGGGAGTCATATGGCTTTCTGAAGGGGCGAGCCCGAGGTTTATCGCGGCCAACGGTTCGGCCTTTGTATTTCAAATTTTGCTTCTCGCTGGCCTTATCTTTTACACCGCACCTACTTTATTGTTCAAGAAAAAGTATGTCCTATTTATTTCTGCCTCACTCGGAGCGATTGTCATTTTTTCTTACATTTCTTTCCAGTTCTCTGGAGGTGGTCCGTTGCCACCACCTGGACCGGTAATGGATGATATGCCGAATAGGCCACCCCCGAACCCAGGTCCCTCGAGGTTTTTTATTCAAAGCTTGATACTCATGCTTTCGTATGTTCTCGGGACTTTTTTAGAGACCTTCTGGTTTGCACAAAAAAAGGAAGAAGAAACAGTGAAAAATAAAAACGAAGCTTTACAAACAGAATTAAAGCTCTTGAAATCACAGATAAACCCACACTTTCTATTTAATTCACTAAACAATATTTATGCACTTTCTGCAATTGATTCGAATCAAACACAGAAAAGTATTAGTTACCTATCGGATATGCTGCGCTACGTGTTATATGAATGTGAACAAGAATTGGTTCCAGTAGAAAAGGAGATTACCTATATAGAGAATTATATTAAATTATTCGCCCTTAAGAGCAGCAAACCGTACTCGATTACCACTGATTTTGATATTCAAGATGGAGCAACTCGAGTTGCACCCATGCTGTTCATTCCGTTTATGGAGAATGCATTAAAGCATAGTAATATCGAGAAAAGGGGAAATTCTTTTATTCGGATAAGAATACATGCCAACTCCTCGGAGATTCAATTCGAAGTGGAAAATAGCATTCCCTTAGAAACAGTGAACAAGGATGGTGTTGGCGGAATAGGTCTTGAAAATGTAAAACGAAGGTTGGAGATTTTATATCCCAAAAAACACGATTTAAAAATTGATGATAATGGTACTAACTTTAAGGTGCTACTTAATCTAAATGTCAATGGAAAAGATTAGATGCTTGGTTGTCGATGACGAAGAACTGGCAAGAGCATTGCTCGAAAGTTACATTGCAAAACTGGATTTTTTAGAATTGGCAGGCAGTGCTGAAGGCCCAATCGAAGCTATCAACCTTATACGTGAAACTTCGGTTGATTTATTATTTTTAGATATTCAAATGCCAGAAATAAAAGGCACCGATTTCGCAAAAATGATTTCGGCTGAAACACAGATAATCTTTACCACCGCCTATTCTGAATATGCCTTGGAAGGTTATGAATTGAACGCTTTAGATTACCTTTTAAAACCGATAACTTTTGAGCGTTTTCTTACCGCAGTGAACAAGGCAAAGAACTCAACGTATAGAATTCAGGACGATGAAACAATAACTATTAAATCTGGCTATGACCTGCACAAAGTCAAATATTCGGATATTAGATATATTGAAAGTGACAGTGAATACGTTATTTACCATACTACTACCGATAAAAAGATTATGAGCAATCAGTCGCTAAAAACTTTGGAAGAACTTTTTCCGAAAACATTTTTCTTAAGAGTACACCGTTCATATATAGTTAATAAGAGCTTTGTAACCGGACTCAAAGGAAGAGATCTTCTGCTTTCAGAAGACGTTATTCCTGTGAGTGATAGCTATTTTGCACTGGTGAAAAATGAACTATTTTGAAGGATATTGATCTAAACCGAAGTAAGGTAACGAGAAGTTTTTTTAGTGCCGTAAAATGGCAGTTTAAAGAAACTCTTTTCTTAAAAAATTACTATATCGAACAGAGTGTTATTTCTGGTATTTTTTAATATTCTCGCCAATTAACTTTTTATGAAACGCACAATTTCGCTTCAATCGTTCCATAAATCTTTACGAACCTTTAGCCAATAGATGGTTGATTTGTTTAAATTTCAATCACTACTTAATAATATAGTTTATATAGAAATGATTAATTTTGAGTAAAGAGAGCCTAATTAAACGAAAAAAGGTGTCCTACTAGGTGTCTAAATTGACTTTTTAATAATTAAAATACTGGTTATGAAAGGGTTACATTAAATATAATAACTCTGTCATCCCGACGAAC
>CAYGUO010000116.1:0-9893 GCA_964353095.1 uncultured Flavobacteriaceae bacterium
TACTACCGGAGGTATTAGAGGGGGTGAAAATGCTGTTAACAAGTTTCAACCCCGCAGTTTTAATATGGGTATTTCAAAAAAAGCCTTTGAAGTGACCAAAGGTTTTGGAAACATTCACCCGGGGGAAGATCCTGATCTAACCTTTCGAATATGGAACAATGGTTTTTCGACCAGATTGTTTTCTAAGGCATACGTGTACCACAAACGACGAATAGATTGGAGTAAGTTTTACAAACAGGTCAATAAATTTGGTTCAGTTAGGCCTATTTTGAATACATGGCACCCGAAAACAAAAAAAATCACCTATTGGTTTCCCACTTTATTTAGTTTGGGTTTCGTTGTAGCGATAAGTTTTGCGCTATCAGGTTTTTATATTCCTTTATGGTTATACGGAGCTTATTTTGGTATTGTGTTTTTTGATTCTTTAATAAAGAACAAAAGCGTACCAATTGCCTTGTTTTCCCTTTTGGCCGTTGGGATACAATTTTTAGGTTATGGAATTGGTTTTTTAAAGTCGACCATCTTGCTTAACTTTAACAGTAAAGAGCCAGAAGAACTGTTTCCAAAATTATTTTTTGCTAAAAATAAATAAGTGTTCAAAAAACTATTAGGCAGCTTAAATAAACGAAAGGTTAAAGTGTTCTTACTTTTTCTATTGTGTTCCGTTTTGGCATGGAGTATAAGCAAGCTTTCAGATTCCTATGAGTCCAGAGCCGCTTTTGAGCTTGAATTTGTTAATTTCCCTGACACCTTGCTGTTAAATACTAAGGAAAAAAAATATGTAAATGTAAAGCTTAGAACCAGTGGGTTCCAGTTTTTACGATACGGTATAAGCCCTAAAAAACTAAGGGTTGATTTAAGGGATGTAGCCAAAGCGAATGAAAAATACTATATCACAGAAGAAAATTTAAAACCACAATTTGAGAAGCAATTATCAAATACAGTTTCTTTACTTGAGCTTACCGAAGAAAAGGTGTATGTTGATTTATATCAAGTTGTTACTAAAGAGGTGCCAATCGTAACCAATATCACTTTAAATCTTGCACAGAACCATTTGCTAAATGGAACGATTTTAATAGAACCCTCAATGGCCAAACTTAAAGGACCAGAAAACGAAGTTTCAAAAATCAATAAAATCTTTACAGCGGCTTATGAGTTTAATGAAATGTCCAATGATTTTAGCAAAAACCTTGGGTTGGTTATGCCTGATGGGATGACAAATTCTCAATTATTGACGAAATCGGTAGTGTTGTCAGGTAAAGTTACGAGGTTTTCTGAAAAACAGTTCTCGGTACCCGTAGCGTCAATTAATTTACCCGATGGCTATAGTATACGCATATTTCCCAACACGGTCACATTGGTATGTAAAGCAAGCATAGAGCGCTTAAAAACAATTACGGACACTGATTTTGATGTTGTGGTCAATTGTGATGAAATAACTCCGGACGAGAATACGCTAAAGCTGCAAATAGTAAAGACTCCCGCAGATATTTATTCGGTACGATTATTGGAAGATACGATTGAATTTGTGTTAGAGAAATTATGATAGTTGGTCTTACAGGCGGCATAGGAAGTGGTAAAAGTACTGTGGCCCATTTTTTTAGAAACCTAGGCGTACCAGTTTACGATTCTGATAATGAGGCAAAAGCACTCATGGTTTCTTCAAAAACACTCCGCAAGGGAATAATTGAACTTTTTGGTGAAGAAGCATATCTAGGAGAAAGGTTAAACAGAATATTCATTTCTGAGCAAGTATTTAAAAGTGCTGAATTATTACAAAGTTTAAATGCTATCGTTCACCCTGCGGTAAAGAAAGATTTTTTGCAATGGGTTGAAAAACAAAAGGCACCTTATGTAATTCAAGAGAGTGCCCTAATATTTGAAAACGCTTCTCAAGGTAATTATGATAAAGTTATTGTTGTTTCAGCTCCGCAAGAGGTTAGATTGCAAAGGGTTATGAAAAGAGATAATGTGAACGAAGTAAAAATTCTAGAAAGAATAGCCCATCAATTACCAGATAAGCAAAAAAAGGATTTAGCAGATTTTGTGATTGAAAACGATGATTTACCGGATACTTCAGAAAGGGTTAGCGAAATTCACGACCAACTTATGCGCTATGTTAAGAGTTGTTAAATTTTAACATTTCTGTTAAGGTTAGGTTAAACGACAAATCCGCTAAATGTTAAATTTCTAATTTTACTTTAATGAATAAGAAAAGGTTTATTCTTCTGGTCATTTTAATGAGCCTCTCTCTTATAGGAATTATTTCTGTTCAGGTATATTGGATCCAGAAATCGGTTGATGATAAGCAAGAGCAGTTTTCAAATGCGGTGGAAGATGTTTTGGATAAAGTGGCCGATAGGGTAGAGAGTAGGGAGCGTAAAGAATATTCCGATAAACTTGCAGCACTCGTTGACAGTGTTGGAGCCCCAAAATCTTCTCAGTACAGCAATGTTTTTTTTGTTGATCGTGATTTAAATTCAGATGAAATAAAATTCTATCAACATGGAATTTTAGAAGAAGATTACGGTATTGCATCAATGTTCTTTGACAATGAAAATGGTGATGATTCTACCATTATCAAGAATTTTACCAGTAAACGAACAACTACCATTTTTAAAGAAAACTTTGGACTTGACGGAAGAAGATACTCGTTGACTTCAAGAGAAAAATTTGAAAAAATAGGAGGACTTTCTTCTATGGAGAAAGCGCAGTTTGATGATGTGTTTAGTGAAATGTCCAAAAAAAGACCGATTCACCAAAGAATTTCAAAACAAGAATTGGAGCTTTTGTTGAATAGGGAATTAAAAAACAGGGGTATTAACATCGACTATGAATATGGCGTGTATAGTCAAGGCTTTCCAACAAAAGTGAAGTCAAAAAAATTCAAGTTTGAAAATACGTCTATTTACGAAACACCCATTTTTAGGGATAGTGAGGGGCAAACAAATTTTTCACTCTTATTATCGTTTCCTAAAAAGAAAAAATTCTTACTTAGCAGTATCATGACCATGGCAATTTTATCACTAGTGTTTACATTAGTGATTGTAATAGCGTATTCAAGTGCTATTTATCAACTCATTCAGCAAAAGCAAATTTCTGAAATCAAGTCAGATTTCATTAATAATATGACGCATGAATTTAAAACACCAATTGCTACAATCAATCTTGCTGTAGAGGCTATCAGAAACCCTAAATCAATTGAAGATAAGGAAAAGGTGCTTCGTTATTTAGGTATGATAAAAGATGAAAACAAACGTATGCATGCCCAAGTTGAAAATGTATTACGTATTTCAAAATTGGAGAAAAACCAGTTGGATATCAGTAAAGATAGAGTTGATGCCCATGATATTATAACGGACGCTATTGCGCACATTGATTTAATAGTTCAAGATAGGGGTGGGTACATTAATGCGCATTTAGATGCTGAAAGATCAGATGTTTTGGCAAGTGAAATGCACTTTACCAATGTAATAGTCAATATGCTTGATAACGCGGTTAAATATTCGCCAGAAGCACCAAAAATTGATGTGTACACAGAGCTGGCCAAAAATTATATAATTATAAAAATTGTGGACCAAGGTGCTGGTATGAGTAAAGCAGTACTAAAAAAAGTATTTGAAAAGTTCTATAGAGAACACACGGGAAATATACACAATGTCAAGGGACATGGATTAGGATTGGCATATGTCAAAAAAATAATAGAAGATCACCAAGGTGAGGTTTATGTAGAAAGTGAAAAAGGAAAAGGAAGTACCTTTTATGTAAAACTGCCTTTAATTTAAAAGTTATGGAACTAGAGAACAAAAAAATATTGCTTGTAGAAGATGATCCAAATTTTGGAATTGTTTTAAAAGATTATTTGCAGATGAATGAATTTGATGTCGTTCTTGCAAAAAATGGTATGGAAGGTTTTGAGAAGTTTAAAAAAGATAATTATGACGTCTGTATTTTAGATGTTATGATGCCTTATAAGGATGGCTTTACTTTAGCGAAAGAAATTCGCGAAAAGAATGAGCACGTTCCCATTATCTTTTTAACGGCCAAAACCATGAAAGAAGATGTTTTAAAAGGATATAAAGCTGGTGCTGATGATTATTTAAACAAACCTTTTGATTCTGAAGTGTTATTGATGAAACTTAAAGCTTTAATGCAAAGAAAAGCATCTAACACTTTGGCTGACAGTAAGCAATTTGAATTTAAGATTGGTAATTTCAATTTAAATTCTAAGCTTCGCTTTTTAAAATATAAGGATGAAGAGCCCATTAAGCTTTCGCCAAAAGAAAATGAATTGTTACGCTTATTGGCATTGCATGAAAACGATTTAATGCCAAGGGAATTGGCCCTGACAAAAATTTGGAGAGATGACAACTACTTCACCTCACGAAGTATGGACGTTTACATTGCCAAGTTGCGTAAATATTTAAAACGTGATAATGTGGTTGAAATATTGAACATTCACGGAGAAGGTTTCCGTTTGGTTGTTAAGACAGAAGGGGAAACCTCTTAAAAAACATTTGAAGCATAGCATTGGCCGTTACAAATTATAAAGTTGTAACGGCTTTTTTGTTGGAACCTAAGGTCTTTTACCAATACTAGAAAAGGAGTTTGTTATATCAAGAGCTTAATGATTGTAAATCCTTTAGGATTTTTTTTAAAATTATGCGCGGCTCATGTGCAATAGAGACACAAATTGCATTGGTAGGTTCTTCTAAGGTGTCAAATTGTGATTGCAGTAAAGTACTGGGCATAAAGTGGCCTTTACGGGCTTCTAACCTTTGTTTGACCTGTTCAAAAGTACCTTGTAAGTAAATAAAATGAGCATGTGCCGCTATATGGTTCAATAAAAGTCCGCGATATGACTCTTTCAGGGCCGAACAAGCAATGATGGCTCCTTGTTTTTGGTGCTCTATTGCCAGAGCGTTCAAGCGTTCTAACCAGCCCTTTCTATCTTTATCGTTAAGCGCTTGACCTAAAGCCATTTTATCAATATTGTTTTGAGGGTGATAATCGTCTCCATCATAAAAGGGAATATTTAGGTGATTTGATAATAATTTCCCGATGGTTGTTTTTCCTGTACCAGAAACACCCATTATGAAAAGGATATGATTTTTCATGGTTTTATAAGGGTTTTGGTTCAATATTAGCTATGATTTTTTCTAAAGGTTCATCATGGGCTACCCAATTGATAGCTTCATTTTTGCGATACCAGGTAAGTTGTCTTTTTGCGAACCTTCGCGTATTCTTTTTAATTTCTTCAATAGCATCTGGTAAACTTGACTTTCCCTCTATATATTGAAAGAGCTCTTTGTAGCCAACCGTCTGTAATGCGTTTAGGTCTTTATACGGAAGTAGTTGTTTTGCCTCCTTTAAAAGCCCCGAATCCATCATGATATCGACACGTTGGTTGATTCGGTCATAAATAAGTGCTCTTTCTGCTGAAATCCCAATATAGACTGTTTTAAAAAACCGCTTCTTTTTAGGTCGTGATAAGAAAGAGGAATAAGCTTGCCCCGTGCTGATACATATTTCTAAGGCTCTAATCACCCGGTGTGCATTTTCCAAATCAACCTTCTCATAATACACAGGGTCTAGTACTTTCAGTTTTTCTTGCAAAAAAATTAGTCCTTTATCTTTTTGATGGTCAATTAGTTGTTTACGAATATCATCTTTTACTAGTGGAAACTCATCAAGACCCCTAACCACTGCATCAACATACAATCCGCTACCGCCAACAAGTATCAGGTTGCTGTGGGTCTTAAAAAGTTCTTCTAATTTTTTAAGGCAACCCCTTTCAAAATCACCTACGGAGTATGGTTCAAAAATACTTTTATGTTGAATAAAATGGTGTTGCACCATAGCGAGTTCTTCGCTAGAGGGAACTGCGGTGCCAATATGCATTTCTTTGAAAAATTGTCTTGAATCGGCAGAAATTATTTCGGTTTGGTAATTCTGGGCAAGTTCAATCGCTAATTTAGTTTTACCAATGGCAGTAGGCCCTACAACTATGATGAGTGTTTTATCAATCATAATAAATCACCACAACTATAACAATGTTTGGCATTGTCCCTATGACCTTCAGATGCACAACTAGGGCAAGCTTGGGTGTTTGAGTGTACAACGCTTTTTCCTTGTGATCCTTTCATATTTTTTGAGAACTCAACGGTTACAATACCTGTGGGCACGGCAATGATACCATAACCTAAAACCATAATGATTGTGGCGATAAATTGGCCCAGATTGGTTTCTGGGGCGATATCTCCATAACCAACGGTAGTAAGGGTAACGATTGTCCAATAGATACTTCTTGGAATACTAGTGAACCCAGCTTCATCACTTTCTATTAAATACATTAAGGTTCCCATGATTATGGATAAGATGACCACCACATAAATAAAAACAGCAATTTTAGCTCTACTTGCCTTGAGCGCGGCACCTAATTGAGAAGCTTCTCCCAAAAACTTTACCAGTTTCAGAATTCTGAAAATTCGTAACAACCTAAAAGCTCTTACGGCTATTAACACTTGCGAGCCTGCAAAAATGTAGGATAGATATAGCGGAATTGTTGAAACCAAATCTATAATACCATAAAAACTGAACACATATTTTAATGGTTTTTTAAGGCTAATGATGCGTGCTATGTATTCCACTGTAAAAAAAATGGTGACTACCCATTCCAAAACCAATAAGGCTTGATGATATTTTATATCAATACCTTTGACACTCTCTAACATTACTAGGACCACGCTAATGACAATTAATATCACTAAGGTGATATCAAATATTTTACCAAGGGGAGTGTCTGCTTCATAAATGATTTCATGAAGTCGGTGTTGCCAACCCGAATGAACTTCTTCCTTTTTCAATTTGTTGAATTAAGTTCCATTATTTTTAATCGATGATTTTTTCTGAGGTACGATTCTATAATCAAAATTGTGTTATCGTCACCCTCTATTCTTGTTATAATCGATTCTAATATATGAATATTATTGATTTGATGATTTAATTCAATAAACCCATACCCTTTGAGTATTCCGTTTTTAATAAGTATCACGCTTTGTTCGCCAATTTCACGACCCTTACCAACTAATACAAGGTTCCTCTTATCAACGCTATATTTTTCAAAAAGAGAACTAATGATTTCTTGATTTTTTTGCAAATCTTGTTCTTTATCAAGGTCGAAATCGTTGTTCAATTTGAGCAAAAAGTTACGAGCTGTTTTCGCGCTGGTAAAACTGCTAAGCCGGTTTGGCTGTCCAACCACTTTTTCCATAGTAAACCCTAAAGTCCCATTTTTGGATTCCGTTAAATACAGTCCATAGCGATATCCTTTATTTGAATATTTATGGTTGTGCTTTGGATGGTTCTGTTTCTGTTCGTGATACTCTTTTAATAAGGCAATTAGTTCGTTTCCTGTTTTTTCAAAAGAAACTTTTTTAGTGTCTTTTTGAAGTTTTCTCGCGAGATCACCCACATTGGTAAAATGTTGGTTGACCCTTTTTTTTATGTTTTTGGTTTTCCCTAAAAAGATAATATCTCCGTCTTTATTGTGCATGTAATATAGACCAATATCACTGGGCAAGCTTTCTACGATATCTAGTTGGTTTGGTGATAATTCGCCCAAAGTTTTATCGCGGATGACAGATTTCATTATGGTCTTATTGGAATCTTTTACCAGTAAAAGTCTAAATAGTTTAAGTGTGGCTAGCGCGTCACCGTTAGCGCGATGTCGATCACTTACGGCAATACCTAATGAACGAACCAACTTTCCTAAGCTATGTGATTCGGCTTCTGGTATAAGTTGTTTGGACAGGTCTACGGTGCACAAGGTCTTTCGTTGAAAATCATACCCCAATCTTCTAAACTCCGTACGTAGAATTCGATAATCAAACTGTGCGTTGTGCGCTACCAAAATAGCTCCTTCAGTTATTTCGATAATTCTTTTTGCTACTTCATGAAACTTAGGTGCGCTACGAAGCATTTTATTGTTGATTCCCGTAAGTTTTGCAACAAAAGGTTGTATCTCTCTTTCTGGGTCAATAAGGGCAATAAACTTGTCTACAACGTTTTGGCCATCAAACCGGTGTATGGCAATTTCCATAATACCTTCTTCATTATACTTTCCTCCGGTACTTTCAATATCTAAAATGGCGTACATCTACCAAAATGGGGTTTTATCAATAATTTCTTGCACCAAAGATACTACTTCCAATACGCACCATGTTACTCCCTTCTTCAATGGCTATTTGATAGTCTCCGCTCATTCCCATCGAGAGTATGTTCATTGAGGGCATCTTTGTTTTTAAGGTGTCAAATTCCAATTTTAAGGTTTTGAATTCTTTACGAATCTGTTCTGTATTATCTGTGAAGGTTGCCATACCCATCAAACCAACAATTTCAATATTATTCAAAGATTTAAAGGCTTCTGAATTGACAATGTTTTCAAGTTCAGAATGGTCAAGACCAAATTTGGTTTCTTCTTCAGCGATATGCATTTGTAGCAAACATGAAATGGTCCTATCAAATTTTTCAGCTTGTTTATCAATTTCTTTTAAAAGTTTAAAACTGTCCACTCCATGAATAAGGTCAACATATTCTGCCATATATTTCACCTTATTACGTTGTACGTGGCCTATCATATGCCATTTAATGTCTTTTGGTAGCGTTTCCCACTTTTGGGTCATTTCCTGAATTTTGTTCTCACCAAATACCCGTTGTCCGGCTTCGTAAGCACTACGTAAATCTTCGTTTGGTTTGGTTTTGGAAACCGCTACCAGCACAACATTTTCCGGCAAGGATTTTTTTATGGTATCTAAATTGGATTTTATTGACATGTTCAATAATTAGTTATAATTCGTAAATGGTTAAACCACTGCGTAATTTAGGTTCAATATAGGTGCTTTTGGGTGGCATAACCTGCCCTGCATCTGCTATGGCTTTTATTTCATCAATTGTTATGGGGACAAGACTAAAACCAACGGCGTAATTACCGTTATCTATGTTTTCCTTCATTTTGAGAAGGTTGTTTTTACCATAACCGTATGAAATTCGTTTATCATTTCTTAAATCATGAATACCTAAAATAGGTTCTAAAATGGTCTTATAAAGAATTTGGGTATCCAACTCACTTAATGGGTCACTGAACTCGTAAACTTTTTTTCTTAAGTAAAGCGAATAAAACTCACCGTCTAAATACATGCTAAAATGGTGCTTTTTTGAGGGCTTATAGATGCCATCATCTTTTTTCTCAATACGATAGAAGGTGTCTAACTTAATTAGAAACTCTTCAGGTGAGAGGCCGCTTAAATCTTTCACCATTCTATTGAATTCATATATCTTGATTTCCGATTCAGGAATTAAATATGACATGAAATAGTTATAGGGTTCTGTGCCGGAATGATTACTGTTTGCTGATTTCGACTCTTCGGACAATAGCATTGAAGAAGCACTTCTGTGATGACCATCGGCGATGTAAAGCGCTTGTATTTCTTCAAAAACGGTCTGAAGTTCTTTTATGACATTTACATCGGCCAGTTTCCACACTTGATGTGATACCCTATCGGTAGTTGTGAAATCATATTCTGGTGTTTTTAAAACCTCTTTTGCCAAGAGTGCACTGATTTTTTTATTATCAGGATAGGTCATAAGTACAGGTTCTGCATTAAACCCAACAGTTTTCAAATAATCGGCAAACAGAATTTCCCTCTTTTCTAAAGTATCTTCATGCTTTTTTATGACATCATTCTTATAATCGGTTACGCTTGTAGCGCAAAAAAAACCTAAGCTTTTAAAATCACCGTTTTGAATTTGATAGAGGTAAAAACAAGCACTTTCATCTTGTTTGAAAATATTGTCCTCTAAAAATTCCAGATAACGGTTATGCACCAATTTAA
>CAYGUO010000117.1:0-9794 GCA_964353095.1 uncultured Flavobacteriaceae bacterium
TAATGGTATTACCTATTTTAAGGATTTGGCGCGCGAGGTAATGGATGTGGCAGAGATTAGAGATTATAATCAAGGGATTATGGAATTTGGTGCAATTCAATGTGCTCCAAAAAAACCGTATTGTTTGCACTGTCCTTTAAGTGAAAAATGTGTTGCTTTGGCTAAGAATCGTGTACATGAATTACCTGTTAAACTTAAAAAGACCAAGGTAAAAAACAAGCATTTTAATTATATCATTATTATTGATGTCAAGAGAAACACGGTATTAGAACAGCGAATAGGTAAAGGTATTTGGCAAAACCTATATCAGTTTCCCCTGATTGAAACTGAAAAACAAGCCTCAATTGATGTAATAAAGCCAAAAGTATCTGAAAAATTTTCGAATTTGAAAGCGTTTGAAATAGTTGAGTTTAATGCTAAACCGGTTATCCACAAACTTTCTCATCAACATTTACATACCAAATTTTGGATTGTGGAAATTGATAAAATTTTGACAAACGGAATTGCATGGCAAAAACTGGAAGCCTATCCGGTACCAGTGTTAATTGCAGATTTTATAAGAAGCTTTGAATAAACTGATTTTGAGCTTTCCACTTAAAAGCAAAAAGCTCAAAATCAGTTCAATTTTAGTATTTTTGAACTACTATGAGTGGAACAGTAAACAAAGTGATGCTAATTGGGCATCTAGGTGACGAGGTTAAAATGCATTATTTTGAGGGTGGCGGATGCATTGGCAGATTCCCTATTGCTACGAATGAAACCTACACCAATAAACAAACTGGTGAAAAAGTAACAAATACGGATTGGCACAACGTTGTTGTAAGAAATAAAGCTGCTGAAATTTGTGAGAAGTATTTGAGTAAGGGTGACAAAGTGTACGTTGAAGGAAGATTGAAAAACAGACAATGGCAGGGAGAAGATGGAAACACCCGCTATTCAACCGAAGTACACGTGCAAGATTTTACCTTTTTGACCAATAAGAATGAAGCTGGAGGTAACGCTCAGAATAATCAGCCAAATCAAGCTGCAGCTGCTCCCTCAACTTCAACATCTGAAAATATGCCTGTTTCAAATACCGAACAGGATGATGATTTACCATTTTAATGAGCAAAATTAAATTGCAAGGCATTGGATCTTGACCCTTTTAGTTTACAACTGGCCGTACTTGCCTTTAATGGAATTTTTTTAACCAAAGTACTTATTTTGGTAGGGCTGTTAATTTGTTCTGCATTAATTTCAGGTGCAGAGGTGGCCTTATTTGGGCTATCGCAAACCAACGTAAACGAAATTGATGAAGAAGGTACTACAAAAGGAAAGTTGATCGTAAAGCTGCTTGCTAAGCCTAAAAAACTGTTGGCTACAATTTTGATTGCCAATAATACTATTAATATTGGTATTGTTTTATTGTTTAGTTCCATCGGTGATACCTTGTTTTCAACCATTGATCAAATGATATTTGGAGTGGTTTCAGTCAGGTTTATTCTTGAGGTTGTGTTGGCAACATTTTTAATTTTGATGTTTGGTGAAATTCTCCCTAAAGTATATGCCAATAGAAATCGCATACAATTTTCACATTTTATGGTTAAGCCTTTACGGGTATTAGATGCCATTTTCACACCTTTGAGCATGCCCATGCGAGCAGCAACATTGTTTTTGCAAGAAAAATTAGGGAGGCAAAAATCTAATTTTGGAGTAGATCATTTATCGCAAGCACTGGAATTGACCTCAGAAGGTGATACAACAAAAGAAGAGCAAAAGATTTTAGAGGGTATTGTTTCTTTTGGGAATACAGACACCAAACAAGTCATGCGACCGCGAATTGATATTTTTGCCTTGAATGAGGAAATGAAATTTTCTGAAGTGATAGAGGAGATAAAGAAAAACGGCTATTCGAGAATCCCAGTTTTTTCAGATAATATGGATAACGTGCTTGGGGTATTGTATGTGAAAGATTTGTTGCCCTACATTGATAGAAAGTCTTTCAGCTGGATGTCATTGATACGCGAGCCTTATTTTGTGCCAGAGAATAAGAAATTAGATGATTTGTTGTTAGAGTTTCAAGAGCAAAAAAAGCATTTGGCCATTGTGGTAGATGAATATGGAGGTACATCTGGCATTGTGACTCTTGAAGATATTATTGAAGAAATTGTAGGTGATATTAGCGATGAGTTTGATGATGAAGATTTAGTTTTTTCAAAACTAGATGACCACACCTACGTATTTGAAGGAAAAACTACCCTAAAGGATTTTTATAGAGTAGTCAAACTTGAGAATGATGAAGATTTTGAAAATAGAAAAGGTGAGTCAGAAACCATTGCGGGTTTTGTTCTTGAAATTTCAGGAAGTTTTCCAAAAAGAGGCGAAAAAGTAGTTTTTGAGGACTATGTATTTACCGTAGAAAGTTTAGATAAAAAACGTTTGAAGCAAATAAAAGTAAAGCTGCCCCATGAAGAATAATCTTATCGTTCTGTTGATTTTTTTTGGATGTATTGCTATTGGCTGTAAAGAAGATGTATTGCCTAAACCAAAGGCAATGCTGCGGTTAGCGTACACAAAAGCAGATTACGAACCTTTAACCACAACTGACTTTAATTTTGATATGAATACGATGGCGAAAGTCAAAAAGCAAACTGCCAATGGCTTGACCATAGACTATCCCATGATGAAAGGTTCTATTTATTTGACCTATAAAAAGGTTAATGATAACTTGACAACCTTATTGACAGATGCTCAAAAACTATCCTATGAACATGTTTCAAAGGCGGATAATATTGTAGAACAACCTTTTTTAAATGAAGAAGATGAAGTGTATGGTATGTTTTACGAAATAACAGGCAATGCAGCTTCACAATCACAGTTTTATGCTACGGATAGCATTTCTCATTTTGTAACGGGTTCACTTTATTTTTATGCTAAGCCCAATTACGATTCCATTTTCCCGGCAGCTGTTTACCTTCAAAATGATATTCGCAGGATCATGGAAAGTCTGGAGTGGGCGGACTAGCTCCAATTGCGAGGTACGAAGCAATCCCCTAGTCTTTTGAATACCTGCGAAAATCGATAAACCTACTTCGATTAGGCCATCTAATCCTCAAGCAACGCCTCTGCTCTTTCAATACTTGAATTAATCTGTTCCTTTAAAGCAGTAACCTTTTCCTCTTCTTCGTTAAGCCAGTCTTGTTTTTGTGGAGTAAGTTCTTTTCCATTTAAAATTTCATCGGAATCAAAGCGTTCTCCAAAGCCCATCATCCAATCCATCATGGCCTTGTTGGCATCTTGTAAGTCTTTCATGGCCACCGCATATTGTTGGCCGGTTGCCGTGGTATCCACCTTAGCTTTTAACTCGGCCACCAATTTAGAAAGGGCACCCATTTTTGGCATTACCTCGTCATGAACCATCATGACCTGATCCATTTGGGTAGTCCCTTCTTTTTTATCAGGGTCGCTCTTACATCCAGTTATGATAAGCAAAAGGGTAAAGAAAATTGATTTTATCAAACGTGTGTTCATTGGTCTTTTATTTCAATGTTAGTAATTGTATAGGTATATGATTTCACTTTTGTTGAGACAATCGTTTTTTTGATATTCTCAAGATTATTTTTTTCTGGGTCAAAGGTTAGCAGTGCTTTGCCGGATTCAAAGCTTACGGATGAATTTTGAATACCCTCTAAGTTTAAAAGATTGGCATTGATTTTATCAGCACACCCTTCTTGGCAAGCCATACCCTCAATAGTGATCTCAATGGTTTTTGTAGGTGCATAGTCGCTACTCTCTTGTCCATAGCCAACAAATACAGTCAAACAAACGATGCATAAGGAAATATAAATTTTTTTCATATCCTTTCTAAATTTTAGTGAAAATTAAAAAGAAGTCACCTGGGAACCTAAAATTCGCCTCATTTTATATTTTGACTTCAATTTAAAGATTTAGGTATAGAACCGATACCTTTGCAACCTTTAAAAGTTATATCATTCAGCTAACATTTTAACCCTAAATCCTTGACGGAGCAAAATAGAAAGTGGATTTATCTGATTGTACTTTCCATCATTTGGGGAACTTCATATATCTTAATAAAAAAAGGGTTACAAGGTTTTACGCCCATTCAATTAGGTTCCGTTCGTATTGTAATTGCTGGGTTATTTCTTTTTTTGATAGGGTTTAAATCTTTGAGGTCAATATCCAAGGCAGAGTGGAAATGGGTAGCTATTTCTGGTTTTATAGGAAGTTTTATCCCCGTATTCTTATTCGCTTATGCTGAAACCCAAATAGATAGTAGTGTTGCAGCCATTTTAAATTCTTTAGTGCCGCTATTTACATTGTTTGTTGGTTTGTTTGCTTTTGGGGTAAGGTTCACTAAAAACCAATTAACAGGGGTTTTAGTAGGTTTAATAGGCGCCGGATTTTTAATATTCTTTGGTAAAGGGGTTAATCCGGATCAGAATTATTGGTACGCCGGCTTTGTGATTATTGCCACTGTTTGTTATGCCTGTAATGCAAATATCATCAAGAGTAAATTGCAGCATGTGAGTCCAATGGGTATTGCTGCGGGCAATTTTGCAGTTATAATTATTCCTGCTCTTTTGATACTTCCTTTTTCCGGTTTTTTTGATTTAGAGGTAACATCGGGTGAATTCTTTTGGAGTTCTTTAGGTTATATTGTTGTGCTATGTGCCATAGGTACGTGTATCGCCAAGGTGATGTTCAATAGATTGGTTCAAATATCTTCAGCAGTGTTTTCAGTTTCCGTTACGTATTTGATTCCAATAGTAGGTATCTTTTGGGGTACTTTGGATGGGGAACAATTTACGCTTAGCCAGTTTTTGGCCTCGCTATTGATTTTGGTGGGTGTTTACTTGGTGAACAAAAAAAAGACGCCCGTTAAGGCGTCTTAGTTTAGGAATATCGTATTTGAAACTATTCAAAATCTGCTGGTGTCACCCCTTCATTAACTTTAATTTCTTTAACAATGAAATCAAATTGTTGTGGTCCCATTGATTGCACCAACTTGAATGGAAAAAGAATACCGGACACTTCTTTGTAGTCGCTTAGGTTCATAGATTGCTGCATGGTTTGACCCTGCATTTCTTGAATATTTACTTCTTGAAGTTTAAGACCTGATTCTACATCATAAAACACTGTTTTTTCATCAGTGATTTTAAGTTTATAGGCTTTTTTATCACCCACAGCTTCTATGCCTTCCAAAGAAATTCCGCCAGCGGCTAAATAGTTTAATTCAGGAAAAGCAGCTGATTCTTCTTTTAGGGCTTTAAGTTCTTCTTCGGATAGATCTTTTCGTTGCCCTTGCGCCATCATATAGCCTTTATCTCCATCAATAACACTTTTCTGCATAGAGTTACCCATCATTCTAACATCTTGCATGAATTGGTCTTTTGACGTTTTTTTCATCTCTAATTCTAATGTCATTCCTTGCGTTTCAGCTTCGGCAAGCATGGCGTAAGATTCTACGGCTTCTAATTTTGCTTTGCCACCGATAGTTTCCAAATACTTTTCGATTATAGATATGGCAGTCACCCCTTCAGGCACAGCAGCACTATAATCAGGCTTATCGGTTTTTACTACATTTTTATCATAGTACAATACAGGAATCGTTTTTTCATTGAAGTTCACCTTTTCAAGGTTTTCCAAAACCTCGCTACCTTTTCCTGCAACAACGATTCGGGCATTGTCCGTAGAAAGATATTTTTTCGCGGCATTTTGAACGTCTTCAATACTAATAGCATTAATACGCTCTAAATAGGTTTTATAAAAATCTTTTGATAAGCCTTCTTTTTCAATATTAAGCGCATAGTTGGCTATGGTCTGTGGTCTTTCCAATGCCATAACAAACCTACCTACATATTTGGCCTTGGTGTTTTTAAGTTCTTCTTCAGTAACAGGCTCTTTTACGATACGGTCAATCTCTTTTAAAATTTCCACTACCGAGCTGTCAGTTACTTGATTACGAACTTGCGCCTCTGCTGTAAAACGTACTGGAGAAAATCTATCATTACCTATTGATGAGTAAGATCCGTAGGTGTATCCCTTGTCTTCACGAAGATTTAAGAATAACCTTCCTTCACCACCACCGCCTAATATTTGGTTTGCAACCAAGGCTGGTAAGTAGTCTTCATCTTTCATTTGAAGTTCCACCAAGTTTTGAACTGCCACTTCGGACTGCACAGCATTTGGCATATCAACAAAATTGATTTGAGTGTATTGCGCATCTGAGGGCTTACTGTAAGAATAAGTTGGCGGCACAGCTCTTGTCCAAGGCGTAAATGCTTCAGTGACCAGTTTTTTGGCAGTTTTGAAGTCCACATCACCAATGACAACAATGTAGGCGTTTGCCGGCACAAAATTTTTGCGGTAAAACTGTTCCACATCAAATAAGGTTACATTGTTTACGGTTTCTTCTGAGGTGATTTCGCCATAAGGATGTTTTGTTCCGTAAGCCAACCCACGTTGTACTCTGTCAGCAATGGCCGAAACATCATTTTCTTCCGTCTTTAAACCTGTAATCAATTTAGCCTTTTCTTTTTCAAACTCTTCTTGGGTAAAGTTTGGATTAATGGCAGCATCTGCCATCAATTCCAATATCCTTGGAAAGTATTTAGAAAGGCTGCTCGCAAAAGCACTTTGAGGCCCAAAACTAATACTGGCTCCCAAAAAGTCAACTTCTTCATTAAAATCATCTTTCGCTATGGTCTTTGAACCATTACCTATCATACTGGACATTAAACTTGATACTCCAGCTTTTTCTCCTTCAAGAATTGGTGGATTATCAATATCCAATTGAATGGATACCCTTGGTAGTTTGCGGTTTTCAACAACCATTACCTTCAATCCATTTTTTAGTTCAAAGGTGTTGGGTTCTTCTAAATTGATTTTAGGGGCAGGCCCAGGTTTAGGCGGCTGTGTTCTATCTATTTGTGCGTAGGATACTGTCAGAAATAAGGATAGTATCGCGAATAATATAGTTTTCTTCATCTTAATTAGCGTTTTTCTGTTCTGGTAAATACTCCAATTCAACTCGTTGATCCTTCTTAAGATATTTAGCGGCCACATCTCTAATCTCTTCTCTTGTGATGCGTCTGTAGATATCAATTTGTGTGTTGATCAGATTAGTGTCGTCAAATAGTAAGTAAAAGTTGGCCAATGAACCTGTGATGCCAGCAATACTGCTGTTGGCGTTTACAAAATTATTTTCCGCCTTGTTCTGCAGTTTCTGAAAGTCTTTTTCAGAAATCAATTCGGTCTGTACTTTTACAATTTCTTCGTCAACCTCTTTCATGATATCTGCCAGAGAAGTTTCTCCAACCGGTAAGCCACCAACTATATATGCGCCGTAATCTTCTTGAGAACCGTTGAATGCAAATACTTGGAGCGCCATTTTTTTGTCATCTACCAATTTTTTGTAGAGTTTAGAACTTTTTCCATCGCTCAAATAGGTAGAAATCATATCCAATACGTATGCATCACGCTCTGTTTGCCCTGGTGTTCTATAGCCCATCATAATCAATGGAATTTGAATGTTAGGATCTTCATAGCTTACTTGAACAGGCCCTTGAATGGGGTCTTCCAAATAGGTTTTTTGAACTACGTCCGCACCTCTTGGGATTGGTCCAAAATAGTCTTGAATCATTTTTTTGGTCTTATCTATTTCAAGGTCTCCAGCAACGACCAACACAGCGTTGTTTGGTACGTAGAACTTTTTATTGAAGGCCTGAAAATCTTCAAGGGATGCGCTTGCCAAATGTTCAAGAGAACCAATGACCGTCCAATTGTATGGGTGTTTGGTAAAGAGGTTTTTGAACATTTGCTCTTGCCATCTGCCATAAGGGGCGTTATCTACCCGTAATCTTCTTTCTTCTTGAACGACTTCTTTTTGGGTATCGACGCCAATTTGATTGATAACAGGGTGCATTAACCGCTCAGATTCCATCCAGAGGCCCAATTCGAGGTTGTTTGATGGGAAATTTTCGTAGTAATAGGTTCGGTCATAATTTGTGGTGGCGTTATTGCTTCCACCGTTTGATGATACGAGTTTGAACCACTCACCACGTTCGATGTTTTTGGTTCCTTCAAATAGAAGATGCTCAAAAAAGTGGGCAAATCCGGTTTTTTCTGGATCTTCGTTTTTTGATCCCACATGATAGGAAACGGCAACTGTTACCACAGGCACGTTGTTATCTTGATGTAGAATAACATGCAAGCCGTTATCCAAATCGTATTCCTCAAAAGCTACTTCTTGTCCAGAAAGAAGGCTTAATGAGAAAATGACGCTAAAGATACTTAAGCAAATTTTTTTCATTTTTTAGTGTTTAGAATTTATGATATTAATGTATTAGTATGTCACTTTTAACAAGTGTTACACGAATATAATTTTTTTGCCCAAATCGATGGAAATGGACTACTTCTTTAACAAGACTTTATATAAAAATTCAGTATATTATAGGAAACCAAAAAGAATACTATGAAGAATATTACCTTGCCTTTTCGTTTTGGTCTGGTCACCAGTGCCAGTCTGATTGCTTACTTTTTAATCTTATCACTGCTTGAAAAGCACACTAATGTATTTTTTAGTCTATTTAATGGGGTAATTTCGGGCTTTGCGATATTTGAGGTTATTAAGTACACGAAATTACAGCTTGGCGATTCATTTACTTATTCAAAAGGCTTCACCAATGGAATAATTACTGGTTTTGTGGCCACTATTTTGTTTACCCTCTTTTTTACTTTCTATGCAACTGAATTGAATACTGAATTTTTGCCCCAGTTGGCTAAAGTGTGGTCTAAAAATGTGGATAGCTTTAGTGCCATTGTTTTTTTTACGGTTGCTATTATGGGTTTTGCCACCACTTTGGTGTTAACATTGACGTTCATGCAGCTTTTTAAATCGTCCAACAATCTTAAAAAATAATTGTCTGAAAAGGCAAAAACTTCTTGTAGGTTAAGGATTTAGCAGTATATTTGCAGCCGCTATTTGAGAAAATAGTAGATGTAAATAATTTTAATAAAAAGCATTATGTACGCAATTGTAGAGATGGCAGGGCAGCAATTTAAAGTTGCAAAAGACCAGAAAGTGTACGTTCACCGTTTGCAAACTGAAGAAGGTAAAAAGGTCACTTTTGACAAAGTACTTCTTTTAGATGATAATGGAAACGTAACTGTTGGCGCCCCAGTCATAGACGGTGCGGCGGTTGAAGCCAAAGTCGTTAAGCACCTTAGAGGTGACAAAGTAATCGTATTTCACAAGAAAAGACGTAAAGGTTACAGAAAGAAAAACGGTCATAGACAATCGTTAACTGAAATCATTGTAGAAAGTATTGTAGCGAAGGGCGCTAAAAAAGCTGCTCCCGCGAAAGCTGTAAAAGCAGAAGCTCCAAAAAAGGCAGCGGCTCCTAAGAAAGAGGTTGCCCCTAAAGCAGCACCTGCTAAAAAAGCACCTGCAAAAGCAAAAGCTGATGATTTAAAGAAAATTGAAGGTATTGGACCTAAAATCGCTTCAACATTGGTGGAAGCTGGTATTGCAACATTTGCTGATTTGGCAAAGGCAAAACCTGCCAAGATTGCTGAAATGATTTCTGAAGTACGTGGAAACCACGTAACGGATACTTGGCCAGCACAAGCCAAATTGGCTGCTGAAGGCAAGTGGGATGAGTTGAAGAAATGGCAAGATGAATTAGATGGTGGTAAGGCATAATCGCTTTAGTACTGAAGTATAATAGTAAAACCTTAAAATTATGGCACATAAAAAAGGTGTAGGTAGTTCTAAAAACGGTAGAGAATCAGAA
>CAYGUO010000118.1:0-1372 GCA_964353095.1 uncultured Flavobacteriaceae bacterium
GATATTGCCTATACCCTAAGGGAAGCCGCAATAAAAGAGCAAAGACAATCGTATAAAAATGCAACTGAAAATAATTTTGATGTTGGTACATATCAAGAATTGATTCCGAATGCGGATGTGGTTATTAATTTAACGCCTGATAAGCAGCATACCAGTGTTGTTTCCGCTATTATGCCACTGATGAAAAAAGGGGCAACGCTGTCGTATTCACATGGTTTCAATATTGTAGAAGAAGGCATGCAAATTCGTGAGGACCTAACGGTAATTATGGTAGCACCCAAATGTCCAGGTTCCGAAGTAAGGGAAGAATATAAAAGGGGGTTTGGTGTACCAACATTAATTGCGGTACACCCAAATAACGACCCTCAAGGCCATGGTTTGGCGCAGGCAAAGGCGTATGCTGCCGGAACAGGTGGACATAGAGCTGGAGTCTTGGAATCTTCTTTTGTAGCTGAAGTAAAGTCAGATTTAATGGGAGAGCAAACCATTCTTTGTGGTTTGTTGCAAACCGGTTCTATCTTATGTTTTGATAAGATGGTTGAAAAGGGAATCGATGCGGGCTATGCGTCTAAATTGATTCAATACGGTTGGGAAACCATTACGGAAGGCATGAAGTATGGTGGTATCACCAATATGATGGATAGGCTTTCGAATCCTGCAAAAATAAAGGCCTTTGAACTATCAGAAGAATTAAAAGAGATAATGCGTCCTTTATTTCAAAAGCACATGGATGATATCATGACCGGTCATTTTTCCAAAACGATGATGGAAGATTGGGCTAACGATGATAAAAACTTACATACTTGGAGAGCAGCTACTGGTGAAACTGCCTTTGAGAAAACTCCTGCTGGTGATATGGAAATAGCTGAACAGGAATTTTATGACAACGGGGTATTGATGATAGCCATGGTAAGGGCAGGAGTGGAGTTGGCTTTTGAAGCAATGACCGAATCTGGTATCATTGCAGAATCTGCATATTACGAATCGCTTCATGAAACACCTCTTATTGCAAATACCATCGCTAGAAAGAAATTATTTGAGATGAACAGGGTGATTTCTGACACAGCGGAATATGGTTGTTATCTGTTTGATCATGCCTGTAAACCGCTACTAACCGACTTTATGAAAACAATTGACACCAATGTAATCGGAAAAGAATTTAGCTCAGAAGACAATGGGGTGGACAATGCAAAATTAATAGCCGTAAATAAAACACTTAGAGCGCATCCGGTTGAAATTGTAGGAGATCGATTAAGAGCCTCCATGACTGCAATGAAGCCAATCGTTTAACGACTAAATCCCTAAGTAATTAGGGATTTTTCATTTTTATAAAAAAAAGCACTATGAAAGGAATTCCAGAAAAATTTCAAAT
>CAYGUO010000118.1:1472-9762 GCA_964353095.1 uncultured Flavobacteriaceae bacterium
AAGCGCGATGTTATTGTAAAACTGCTCATGTGGGAAATTGGCAAGTCCTTGCCAGATTCTGAAAAAGAATTTGACCGAACGGTCGAATATATTGAAGATACCATTGAAGAGTACAAAGAATTGGATAGAAGTAGTGCTAAATTTCAAAAGCATCAAGGGGTATACGCCCATATTAGAAGAGGACCTTTAGGCGTTGTTTTATGCTTAGGCCCGTATAATTACCCATTAAATGAGACTTTTGCATTGTTGATTCCTGCTATCATCATGGGAAATACAACGGTTTTTAAACCTGCCAAGCATGGTGTTTTGCTAATTACACCTTTGTTGGAAGCATTTCAAACCAGTTTTCCTAAAGGTGTTGTGAATATTCTTTTTGGTAGGGGTCGAGCAGTAGCAGCGCCTATCATGCAAACAGGAAAAGTAGATGTCTTGGCATTGATTGGCAATAGCAAATCGGCCAACGCCTTACAAGATCAGCACCCCAAAAGCAATAGATTGCGTTTGGTGCTGGGCTTAGAGGCTAAAAACCCTGCCATAATTCTTCCTGATGCAGATTTAGACTTAACTATCGATGAAGTCATCGCTGGAACAACTTCCTTTAATGGGCAACGTTGTACGGCCTTAAAAGTGGTTTATGTTCATGAAGGTGTAAGGGAGGAATTCTTAAAACGATTCTCAGCTAAAGTGGACACCCTCAAATTTGGGAATCCATGGGATGATGGAGTGAAATTAACGCCATTGCCAGAACCCGGCAAACCAGCCTATATTCAAGAATTATTGGATGATGCTTTAGCTAAAGGGGCAGCGATTCAGAATAAAAAGGGAGGAGAACATACAGATAACTACATCTGGCCTGCTGTTTTATATCCGGTTTCTAAAGATATGCGAGTGTATCAAGAAGAGCAGTTTGGCCCTATAATTCCAGTGCTTTCATTTACGGATATATCAGAACCTTTGGATGATATGGCAGAAAGTAATTACGGTCAGCAGGTAAGCTTGTTTGGTAAAGATGTATACACCTTGTCTCCTTTAATCGATACTCTGGCAAACTTGGTCTGTCGTGTAAATTTGAACAGTTCATGCCAAAGAGGACCGGATGTTTATCCATTTACAGGACGAAAAGATTCCGCCCAAGCTACTTTAAGCGTGCATGATGCCCTGCGTTCTTTTTCCATTAGAACTTTTGTTGCTTTTAAGGATAATGACCTAAACAACGAAACTATTGAGCAATTACTGGAAGCGAAAGTGAGTAATTTCTTGAGTACGGATTATATTTTATAGGCTTGATTTTTTTTGAAGTTTACTATAACTCAAAATATCGGTGATGTCTTAAAAGAGGTGTTGTATTGTCTACAGTCCTGTAAAACCTCACTTTTTCGATGTATTATTAGGTTAAATTTGAGAACTTCTACATTGTCAGTTCGATGACGGCCTGAAAGAGACGTTGCACTTCGACAAGCTCAGCAGAACTATCGAGAACCCTTCGACGACGCTCAGGACAGGCGCTTTGGTGCACACGAGCTTCTCGATACTAATTTTCTAGTACTTCGCAAATTCGAAGTGACATGGAATTTTATTTTTGAGCATCCTTCTTACTATTCGAATCAAATATTTTAGGACCTAACGCAGATACCATAACAGCAGCAAAGGCTAACCAAAATGGGATTTTAGCAATTTGTAAGTACATGCAAACTAATGCTGCAACTATTAAAATTCCACTAACAAGTAGATACCATTTTTTCTTTAACATAAATTAAATATTGGCCGCCAACCAATCACCAACTTCCGAGGTTTTATAAGCCTTTGCACCATCTGCTAAATCTTCAGTCACAAAGCCTTCATCTAAAGATTTATTGACGACATCACGTATCGCCTTGGCCTCATCATGGAGGTTAAAGGCGGTTTCAAACATCATTGCAGCCGAAAGCACGGTTGCCAGAGGATTGGCGATGTCTTTACCCGCTGCTTGAGGATATGAACCATGAATAGGCTCGAATAAAGAAGTTTTCTCTCCTAAAGAGGCTGAAGGCATCAAACCCATAGAGCCTGAAATGACAGAGGCTTCGTCGGTTAAAATATCTCCAAAAAGATTTTCTGTAATCAATACATCATATTCATTGGGCCATTGCACTAAACGCATAGCCACGGCATCCACAAACTCATAGGTAACTTCTACCTCTGGGTAGTCTTTTTCCATTGCTTGGACCGTTTCACGCCATAAACGTGATGATTCCAATACATTGGCTTTATCGACACAGCATAGTTTTTTACCGCGTGTCATCGCTGCTTCAAAACCTTTTTTTGCCAAACGTTGAATTTCAAAACGATGGTAGGTCATGGTATCAAAAGCGGTATTGCCATCATTCAATCTACCACGTTCTCCAAAATAAACCCCACTGGTCAATTCTCTAAAGAAAACCAAATCCGTACCCTCTATTCGTTCTCTTTTTAAGGGGGACTTATCAATTAGGGAAGGGAACGTAAATGTTGGACGAACATTGGCGAATAAGCCTAGTTTTTGACGCATTTTTAATAAGCCCTGTTCTGGGCGAACCTTGGCCGAAGGATCGTTATCAAATCTTGGATGGCCAATCGCACCAAAAAGTACCGCATCTGCAGCTTCACAAATAGCATGAGTCTCATCAGGATAAGGTTCCCCGATAGCATCAATTGCGGCAGCACCGGTCAGTGCTGGTTTCCAAGTAATCTCATGATTAAATTTTTGGGCAATGATGTCGCAAACTTTTACCGCTTGGTCTATTACTTCTGGTCCTATTCCGTCTCCTGCCAATAAGGCGATATTCATTTTCATATTCTTTGGGCTTTACGCCATACGCTGAACGTAGGCTAGTTTATTGTTTAAGTTTCACGCGCATTGTGCAGAGCGGATAGCGTTCAGCCAAAAGCTCGCAGAGCGCTTAAATGATATTGAGCATTTTCTCAGTTGCTTTAATCGCCGAAACGGTTTGATCTGAATCCAGTCCCGTAGTGACAAAATCATTTTTTGATGTTTTCCAGGTAATCATAGTTTCACATAGGGCGTCGGAATTACTCCCAGGGGGAATTCGAACAGCGTAATCAATAAGTGTTGGGAGTTTAACCTCCAACTTATCATAAACTTTATGGAGTGCACTCATGAAAGCATCAAACTGGCCATCACCTTGCGCGTTCTCTTCAAATATTTTTCCATTTATCTCAATCGAAAGTGTTGTGGAAGGCTGCAGACCTTTAGCATGCGTTAACACGTACGAATTAATAAAAACCTTCTGTTGAAAAGAACTACTGTCCAAAACATCGGATATGATATAAGGTAAATCCTCTTTGGTTACCCGTTCTTTTTTGTCACCCAGTTCTATAATCCTAGCCGTAACCTTTTTAAGTTCATCGTCGTTTAAGGTCAACCCTAACTCCTGCAAATTCTTTTGAATATTTGCCTTGCCCGACATTTTACCCAAAGCGTACTTGCGTTTTCTTCCAAACCGCTCTGGCATTAACTTACTAAAGTAAAGATTATGCTTACTATCCCCATCAGCATGAATGCCAGCTGTTTGTGTGAAAACATTATCACCAACAATAGGTTTGTTTGCGGGTATACCGAAACCTGTAAATGCGGATACCAATTTACTCACTTTGTAAAGTGAAGTTTCATCAACGGTTGTAGTAACCTCTGGTAAAAAGTCATTAATAACGGCAATAGCACTTGCCAAGGGCGCATTACCGGCCCGTTCACCCATTCCATTCACTGTTAAATGCAGTCCATGGACACCAGCCTTTACTGCTTCCATGACATTTGCTACGCCTAAATCATAATCGTTATGACCATGAAAATCAAAATGGATATCTGGGTAGCGCCCTACAATTTTATGAAGGAATTCAAACGTTTCTGTATGCGTTAAAATACCTAGGGTATCGGGCAACAATATTCTTTTTATAGGTTGTTTCGAGAGAAAATCTAAAAATTGAAACACATACTCTTCGGAGTTTCGCATGCCATTGCTCCAATCTTCTAGGTAAACATTTGTTTCAATATTAGCTGCCTTTGCAAGTTGAATAACTTTATCAATCTCAACAAAATGTTGTTCGGGGGTTTTCTTTAGTTGATAGGTTAAATGGTTTAGAGAGCCTTTGGTAAGCAGGTTTTGAACTTTTGCTCCCGCTTTTTTCATCCAATTAATGGACGTACCACCATCGACAAAACTTAATACCTCAACTTTATTGATACAGTTGTTTTCTGCTGCCCAATCCGTAATCTGTTTTACAGCATTAAACTCACCTTCTGAGACGCGTGCTGATGCGACCTCAATACGATCAACTTTTAGTTCGTCCAAGAGTAGTTTAGCCAAGGTCAGTTTTTCTGAAGCAGTAAAAGACACTCCTGATGTTTGTTCACCATCCCTTAGGGTAGTGTCCATAATTTCAATGGTTCTCGCCATTTGTTTTAATTAAAAAGGTCTGCTTTCTGCAAAAGTTTTGATGTTGTCTTCCAAATTCAACAAATAGTCAATATCATCAAAACCATTGGTCATATTGTCTTTTTTATATTCATTGATTCCGAAAGCTTCAAATTCTCCAGAAGCTAGAATAGTGATTTTTTGTTCTGGAAGGTTTATTTCAAGTTCCGTTTTTGGGTCAGCTTCAATTGCTTTAAAAATTTTATCTAAAAATTCGGGACTAATTTGAACAGGTAGCACCCCAATATTCAAGCAATTTCCTCTAAAAATATCAGCAAAGAAACTAGATACTACACAACGGAAACCATAATCATATACCGCCCATGCAGCATGTTCACGAGAAGAACCAGAACCAAAGTTTTTTCCTCCAACCAAAATTTGACCACTGTAAATAGGATTATTAAGAATAAACTGTTCTTTTGGTGTATTATCTGCGTTATATCTCCAATCACGAAATAAATTATCGCCAAAGCCTTTGCGCTCGGTTGCCTTTAAGAAACGAGCTGGAATAATTTGGTCCGTATCCACGTTTTCGATGGGTAATGGAACCGCTGTACTTTTTAATATTGTAAATTTATCGTATGCCATTTTGATTTTGCTATGCGCAGGTCGCTTTTCGCAATGCGCTGTTATATTTTGTCTACTAGCTTGTTTAAGCTTCTTTTCACTTTATTCACCTCATTATTAAACTTCCCAAAATCTTGTTCTTTAAGTAAGTCTAAATCTTTAGCAAGATTTAGAAAATACTCCAACTCACTTGCAGAGCCTTGTGAGATAATTAAGAACCTTTTGAATTCTGCGTCAGATTCACGGCCAAATCCTTCGGATACATTGGAAGGAATAGAATAGGCCGCTCTTCGCATTTGACTGGTAATGCCATATAATTCTTCTTTTGGAAAACTTTTGGTAAGTCTATAAATCTCCAGCGTAATCTGATGACCTAGTTCCCAAACTTTGTATTTCCTATAATCTCTCATTTTCTAATGACTTAATTTCATTTTAGCGCAAGGCGAATTGCGCTTAGCTTACGGCTATTTCTTTCCCCATTAAGTCCCTTGGGTCCGTAACTTTACCGGTCACCGCAGCCGCAGCCGCAACTAGAGGGCTAGCGAGTAATGTTCTTGAACCTGGGCCTTGTCTGCCCTCAAAGTTCCGGTTGGAAGTGCTCACGGCATATTTTCCTGCAGGAATCTTATCATCATTCATAGCCAAACAAGCTGAACAGCCTGGTTCGCGAAGTTCAAAGCCTGATTCCTGTAAAATCTCTAAAATACCTTCTTCTTTAATGGCGTCTTCAACCCTATGTGAGCCAGGCACTAACCATGCCGTAACATTTGCCGCTTTTTTTCTTCCTTTTACAATAGAGGCAAAAGCTCTAAAGTCTTCAATTCGTCCGTTGGTACAGCTTCCTAAGAAAACAAAATCAATTGGTTTCCCTTTGATGTTGTCCCCTTCATTGAAATCCATATAAGCAAGTGATTTTTGGTAGGTAGCGACACCACCTTCAACAGTATTGGCCATGGGAATATCATTGCTGATTCCTGTTCCCATTCCAGGATTGGTACCATAGGTAATCATCGGTTCGATATCTGCTGCATCAAAAGTCAATTCCTTGTCAAATTCGGCATTATCCTCAGAATACAAGGTTTGCCAATACATCATGGCCTTATCCCAATCCGCACCTTTTGGAGCAAACTCTTTTCCCTCAACATATTCAAAGGTTTTTTGATCTGGTGCGATCATACCTCCACGAGCGCCCATTTCAATACTTAAATTGCAAACGGTCATTCGACCTTCCATGCTCATATTCTTAAAAACATCACCAGCGTATTCTACAAAATAGCCTGTTGCACCCGAAGTAGATAATTTTGATATGATATATAAGGCAACATCTTTAGGGGTTACGGCAAAGCTTAATTTTCCATTAATGTTGATGCGCATGCTCTTCGGTTTGGGCTGCATGATACATTGCGTGGCCAGTACCATTTCAACTTCTGAAGTGCCAATACCAAAAGCAATAGCACCAAACGCACCATGTGTAGAGGTATGAGAGTCACCACAAACAATGGTCGCACCAGGTAATGTGATACCATTTTCAGGGCCAATCACGTGTACGATACCGTTCTTTTCATGGCCTAGACCCCAATAGGGAATACCATGTTCAGCTGAATTTTTTTCAAGCGCATCCAACTGATTTGCAGATAATGGGTCGGCTACAGGCAGATGTTGATTAATCGTTGGAGTATTATGGTCGGCTGTTGCGAAGGTTCTTTCAGGGTATAAAACTGGAATCCCTCTATTTTTAAGTCCTAAAAATGCAACAGGGCTCGTTACCTCATGAACCAAGTGACGGTCAATAAAGAAGACGTCTGGTCCATTTTTTATTTTTTTTACGACGTGGGCATCCCACACTTTATCAAATAGTGTATTGCTCATGTTTAATTGCTTTCAATTTTGACTAGCTAATGTAAAAATTGTTAGCCTTTTTAACAGTATAAGTGTGAGTGAAAATTACGATGTTCAACAAGGAGGCAACTAAGAACCATCAACTAATATACCCCCAAATTGCCTTGTCTTTAACCAAATTGGCATATGCATTTCTGATAACCTGGTTTTGGGACAGTTCTAATTTTGGGTCTTGTTTTAACAACTGCAAGGCATAATAGCGTGCAGATTTTAAAATCTGATTATCCTTAACGATATCTGCAATTTTTAAATTTAAAAGTCCGCTTTGTTGGGTGCCCATCAAATCTCCCGGTCCACGGAGTTTGAGGTCTACTTCTGCCAATTCAAAGCCATCATTGGTCCTCACCATGGTTTCTAATCGTGTCTTAGCATCTGCCGATAGTTTATGACTGGTCATCAGAATACAGAAGCTTTGCTCAGCGCCACGGCCTACCCGTCCACGTAGTTGGTGTAATTGTGAAAGGCCAAAGCGTTCAGCACTTTCAATAATCATCACTGAGGCATTGGGTACATTGACACCAACCTCAATCACCGTGGTAGCGACCATAATTTGAGTTTCGCCTTTTACAAACCGAGCCATCTCATAATCCTTGTCCTGAGGTTTCATTTGTCCATGGACGATGGATATTTGATAATTAGGTAAAGGAAATTCTCGTACAACGCTTTCGTAGCCATCCATAAGATCCTTATAGTCCATAGCCTCACTTTCTTGTATTAGTGGATAGACCATATAAACTTGCCGTCCTTTTTTGATTTCATCTTTCATAAAACCAAATACCTTCAATCGGTTCGCGTCATACCTATGGACAGTTTTTATGGGTTTCCGCCCTGGGGGAAGTTCATCGATTACTGAAATATCCAAATCACCATATAAACTCATAGCAAGTGTTCGTGGAATAGGAGTGGCGGTCATTACGAGAATATGGGGAGGGAGAGAAGCCCCTCCAACCTCCCCCAAGGGGAGGCTTTTTAAAACCACCTCTATTCTTTTAAGAACTGCATCAACAGCCCCAATGACTTCTTCATTTTTAAATCGTAGGACTTTATAACCAAAATCATTTAAGATTTGGGTTCGCATTTCATCCGCTTCTTTTTGTACTTGATTATTATGGTATGCTCCATCAACCTCAATAATTAGTCTCTTTGATAAGCAAGCGAAGTCCACAATAAACTGATCTATAATATGCTGTCTTCGAAATTTTACTGCTAGCTTTTTAGTTTTTAATTGCTCCCAAAGAATTTGTTCGGCCTGCGTAGTTTGTTGTTTTCGTTCCTTTTGAAGTTCTTTTAAAAGGGCATATGTAGAAGGTCTAGCGGTTTGATATTTATGGTGAATCTCTTTCACCCTCCCTTGGGGAGGGGTTAGGGGTGGG
>CAYGUO010000119.1:0-6056 GCA_964353095.1 uncultured Flavobacteriaceae bacterium
GTAGATGGTACTCCATTGTTGAATGATTCCATAGCCCTACAAAAAGGTGTTTTTATAAATGCTGGTCAGTTTTTAAAACTAGACGAAGAAGATGAAGTCGTTTTACTTGATGATAATGGAGCTATTTATGAGCTAAAGCAGAAAATGTATATTCCTTTTAAGAATATTGAAAAATTCTCAAAAAGACCTGAACAGACTTCATTTACTATGAAGTATCTAAGATTTATTTGGAATAAACTCTGGCAAGAGGAAGAAGAAAAAGAGAATATTGGAGTAGTATTTCGTTCTGGTTTAGCAAACGTTCTATTAGAGCCTGCAGATAGTGTTGTCATATATAAACCTCAAGTAGTATTTAAATGGCTAGAAAAACAAAAAGGCGAAACAACCCACTTTTTTATTAGAAACAACAATAAAGAAGACTATTTAAAAATAGCTACAAACGGTAATATGTTGATAGTGCCGGTTGATGCTAATTTACTTGAGGGAGGTGCTGGTTATCAGTGGGCCGTTTCTACCGAAACAGAACCAGAAATGGGAAGTTTAGCGTTTAACTCTTTTGAATTATTGACCGAGGATTCTTATGATTTGAAAATGCAAGAAGTAAAGGAAATTTGGCAAGAGTTTCAGGCCTTAGGCTTCACCGAAAATGAAATAAAAACTACTTTTTGTGAAGATAAAGGCCTGTGTTTTGATTAAAAAACATTCATCAATTACAATCTAGAATTTGAAAAAAGCAAAGAATAAAACCAAGTGGCTATTTAGAGACGCGCTATTTAGCACTATTTTATCCTTGATTGCATTTGCCCTAATTTCTGCTTTTATGCTATCCACATCGTATTTTAATCCCCTAATACATACGCTAAAGGATTTTAGTTTTTTAGATATTTTTTATGAGGGTAATTTTGAAAATAATAAGGCAATAAGTGAAGAAATCATACTTATCAATGTTGAAGATTATAATAGAAAACAGCTTACCTATTTAATAGAAGCAATTAATATTGAAGACCCACAAGTTATAGGTGTTGATTTAATATTTCTCGAAAACCAAAATAATGAAGATGATTCATTATTGGCAAGTGCCCTTTCCAATGCTAAAGTTGTAACTACATTCATAAATAGGGAAAACGAAACGCTTGGTAATGCTGCTATTTTTAAATCTGCCCAACAGGTATCTGGCTTTGTGAATTTTGATGCGGAAGGCCAAGTAGGTGTAGTAAGAAAAATTCAGGGAATTCAAAATATTAATGGAGAGCAGACTTATGCGTTTACAAGTCAAATTATAAGGAAGTACAACAATGGAAAAATCTGGCATGATAACGCATTGGAAAAAAGGCTAACCAGCAAGCGACGTATCAAGTATTATGGCAATTATCAAGATTTTAAACACTTTAATGCAAGTGATTTTATAAACCTTGATGATAAAACTATAGTTAAGGATAAGTTGGTCTTATTGGGATATCTTGGTAATCCTTTAGGTAGTATTTATGATGTGGAAGACAAGCATTTTACCCCTTTGAACAAGAATCCGTCGGGCAAGGGTATTCCTGATATGTACGGGCTTTCCATACATGCAAATACTCTAAATATGATGCTCCTTGATGATTTTTTTATTGAAATAGGATTACTGGGAGAAGCATTGCTCATTTTTGTGTTTACATATTTAGCCAGTATTTATTTTATTTGGTTAGATAGAAAGCTAAAAATCAGTTATAGAACCGTTCGCAAATTTGTATTGTTTGCCTTCGCTTTTTTATTTGTTGGTTTATGTTTATGGTTATTTCGTCAAAACATTGTCATTGAACCGACCTTACTTATCATGATTACTATTTTTAGTGCAGGCTTTGTTAAGTATTATAAACACTTGGTTAGGTACATCAAAACAAAAAGAAAATTTAAAAGCTATTTAAAGTAGTCTCTCAAAATCGGTTAGTACCCTTTTATGGATATTTTATTTATATCGTCGAAGTAATATGTTTATTTTAATGCTTTTTAAAGATGAATTGTGCAACTTAAAGGAGTTTTTTGTTAAAGGTTAAGTAGGGTTTTAAATTGGTGTGATTTTTTATTTCCCCATCTCAAGTTAAAAAGACGACCTTGGAATTTATATATTGTACGAAGGCACTATAATGTGTTTGTAATAACTTATTTGAAAAAATCAGGAAAAAACCAATCGCAACCAAATCTGGATGAACTTGAAGCATAAAAAAATCTTTTTAGTATTGACTTTACTTATCAATACACTTGTATTTTCACAATTACATCAAGGTTTTGCGGAGGATAACTATAGTGGGGTTTATGGTGTTATTTCAAACCCAGCCAATGTTGTAGACTCTAGATATCGTTTCAACGTAAATATAGGCGCTTTTAATGGTGTTTTTTCATCAGATTATGACACTCCCAAGCTAAGTAATCTGAATCTTTTTAACAATGGATTCAAAAGTTCTTTTTTTGATGGGTCTTTACAGCAAGCCAATAATTTTGAAAATAATCAAACTTTTTCAAATGTAGATATTTTGGCTCCTGGTTCTTTTATGATCAATATAAACGAAAACCATGCGGTAGCTCTTTTGATTAGAGGACGTGCTTTTTCCAACTACAACAATTTTAATGGCCCATTATGGCAAGGCTTGGCAAATGGCTTTTTGACCGAACAAGATTTTGAGTTTGATAATCAAAATTTAGATGCAACATCACATTATTGGACTGAAATAGGAATTAATTATGGTACTATTGTTATAGATGACGGTGATCATTTTTTAAAAGCAGGGGGTACTTTTAAACTTCTTCAAGGATTGGGTGCTGAACAAATACAAACCCCTTTAAGTAATTTACAAGGTCGGTATAATGAAGCAGGCGAAAATAGTACTATTGATATTAATGGCTCTCTTGAGTATATAAGAACATTTCAACCCAATAATACCACACAGAATATTGGCTTAGGTCAGCGTTTACAAAATGCAGCGTCCGGTATAGGTTTGGATATTGGTTTTGTTTATGAATATCGAACAAGAGATACTAGAAGAGTTGGTATTGGCAAAAATGCACAAGGATCAAACAAGTATAAGTTGAAAGTAGCAGCTTCATTATTAGATTTAGGTAAGATTGACTATGGAAAGGTGCCTATACGCACTTTTCAGATGAATGGAACATCAATTCTAGCAATGGATGCTACTAATAATTTTTTAGCTTCCCTTGCTCCGTCAGAAAACCCTACGGGAACGGGAAATCTTGAAATTGCATTGCCTACATCTATACAAGCAAATGTTGATTATTTAGCAAAATCATTTCGTGATGGAGGAGCATTTTATTTAAATGCAAGTTTTAATAGGACTGTTGTAGAATCGTTGCTGCCTTTTAATAACAATGGGTTGAATTTATACGCCATTACACCAAGATATGAGTCTAAAAACTATAGCATATATGTTCCCATAAGTTATAGTGAATTGAGTAGTTTTAATTTTGGCCTGGGAGCACGAATTGGTCCAGTTACCATTGGTTCTGGTTCAGTTATTAATTTTTTTACAGGAGAAGGTAGTTTAGGTAGTTTGTTTGTTGGGGCTAATATTCCGGCATTTCAAGATAAAAATCAAGTATACAGAAAACGCGGAAAGAGTCATAAAAGGCGAAGAAATCACAAACGTTGGAGTAAACGTAGTGGAAGAAATCGCTAAATATTATTAAGACGTTATGAAAATTAAAGTATTACTTCTGATATTAACTTTGTTGTGTTCCGCTGTTTATTCACAGACGGTCACCACCAACGATTTTGCATTTGAGTCTTATTTGGAGACTTTGACCGAGGCACAGGGTCAGGGCAATGTTGCGAATAACAACGAGGTTGTTTTCAGTGATTTATCTACGATTACCTCTATAATTGCCCCGTCATTGGGTATAGTAGATTTAACGGGCTTAGAGCGATTTTCTAATCTAACCCTTTTAGAGCTTCAGAATAATCCAATAACAACACTTGCTGAGGCAGAGGGGCTTACTTTACTTGTGACCTTACGGGCGTTCAATTGTGATTTGCAAGGTGCTGTTGATTTTTCATTATTGACCAGTCTTGAAGTGGTTGGTCTTGATGATAACCAGATAGCTTCATTAACGCTGCCGACAAGTGCTAGCATGCGGGTTTTGGATATACGCAACAGTAATCTGGTTTCATTGGATTTAACGAATAAGCCCAACTTTACCCAGATGGCAATTTCAGGAAATCAGTTGACTTTTTTGGATATCAGTGGTATCGATGACTTGCAACAGTTCAGGACATGTGATAACGCTGGTTTGAGTTGTATACAGGTTACCCAGGCCCAGCTTGACAATTTGGCCGTTATCACCAGTGCATTGACCTGTCCTTCTAATGGTGTCCCCAACAACAATGTTGGCGGTTGGCTCTATGATGATACGGTAACGCAGTTTGGAACAAACCCGACTTGCACAACAGGTATCGTTGTCACCACCAACGATTTTGCATTTGAGTCTTATTTGGAGACTTTGACCGAGGCACAGGGTCAGGGCAATGTTGCGAATAACAACGAGGTTGTTTTCAGTGATTTATCTACGATTACCTCTATAATTGCCCCGTCATTGGGTATAGTAGATTTAACGGGCTTAGAGCGATTTTCTAATCTAACCCTTTTAGAGCTTCAGAATAATCCAATAACAACACTTGCTGAGGCAGAGGGGCTTACTTTACTTGTGACCTTACGGGCGTTCAATTGTGATTTGCAAGGTGCTGTTGATTTTTCATTATTGACCAGTCTTGAAGTGGTTGGTCTTGATGATAACCAGATAGCTTCATTAACGCTGCCGACAAGTGCTAGCATGCGGGTTTTGGATATACGCAACAGTAATCTGGTTTCATTGGATTTAACGAATAAGCCCAACTTTACCCAGATGGCAATTTCAGGAAATCAGTTGACTTTTTTGGATATCAGTGGTATCGATGACTTGCAACAGTTCAGGACATGTGATAACGCTGGTTTGAGTTGTATACAGGTTACCCAGGCCCAGCTTGACAATTTGGCCGTTATCACCAGTGCATTGACCTGTCCTTCTAATGGTGTCCCCAACAACAATGTTGGCGGTTGGCTCTATGATGATACGGTAACGCAGTTTGGAACAAACCCGACTTGTACCTTTCCTGAAGCCACTATAACTGCAACAGATGCAGATGCCTTTGAAAACCCACTTGATAATGGTGAGTTTACAGTCAGTTTAGACCAAGTAAATAACACAGGTTCTGCAATAACAATAAATTATATGTTAGGTGGCGTTGCAATAGGGGGAACTGATTATACAGCGCTTTCAGGTACAGTTGATATTCTTGATGGTACGGATTCGGCTATTATTACAGTGGTTCCTATTGATGATTTAGATGTTGAGAATATTGAAGACGTGATTATCACCTTAGATATGGGAACGGGTTATACCATAGGAAGCCCGAACACTGCAACAGTAAATATTACCAGTGATGATGGTTTAACAGCCACTATAACTGCAACAGATGCAGATGCCTTTGAAAACCCACTTGATAATGGTGAGTTTACAGTCAGTTTAGACCAAGTAAATAACACAGGTTCTGCAATAACAATAAATTATATGTTAGGTGGCGTTGCAATAGGGGGAACTGATTATACAGCGCTTTCAGGTACAGTTGATATTCTTGATGGTACGGATTCGGCTATTATTACAGTGGTTCCTATTGATGATTTAGATGTTGAGAATATTGAAGACGTGATTATCACCTTAGATATGGGAACGGGTTATACCATAGGAAGCCCGAACAGTGCAACAGTTAATATTACCAGTGATGATGCTACTGAAAATCTTGAACCAGGGATATCGTCTACTGCTATTGAAGTAACAGTACTTAGTAATTCTTGCCCAGGTGTAGCTAATGGTTCCATCTCCGTTTCAAGTAATACTTTACAGAATTATAGTTTTGCAGTTAGCTTTAATAATTCTTCGGCGGGGACTTTAACTAATAGCGCCAATTTTATTCGTGAAAATTTAAGTTCAGGCACATATGAAATTTGTTTGAGCTTGCCAGATTTCCC
>CAYGUO010000119.1:6156-9758 GCA_964353095.1 uncultured Flavobacteriaceae bacterium
AAAAAATATTTATTGGGGATTTAGTTGTTTTTCCGAATCCAGTAGTAGAACAATTAAAACTATCTGGCTTAGATTCCGATAATAATGTTGAGATTATTATTTCTGATTTAGCTGGAAGAATTATTAAAAAATCTCAAGGAAAGCCTCTAGCTGGAAGATTGGATATTGATTTTAGTGCCATGCAATCAGGAATCTATATTTTGATTATAGGAGATGAGACGAGTAAAACGCAGTTTAAAATTTTAAAAAAATAAAGCCATGAAAAATTATATCATAAAGATATGTGCAGTGGCGGTTTCTCTAATTTTACTTTCTTGCGAAGGTGGATTTGAACTGGACCCAGATAATATAATTACGCCCTTTGATATTAGTTTGGTTTCACCTGAAAATTCAGAGTTATGTGATGCAACATTGCTTGAATCAGGTAATCTACAAGTTAGGTTTGAATGGAGTATTGAGGGTGAATACGCTGGAGAGTATACATTAAGTTATACAAATTCTGTAACGGGTTTAACTGAAACAGTTGTTTTAAGCCAACAATTTGTTGATTTAAATCTTGAAAGGGGAATTCGGTATTCTTGGAACGTTTCAGCAAATATTGATGGAGAATTTATTACTGCTGATAGCGATTTCATTACAGTAACCCCTGGTTTACCATCAGAAAGTCACCCTCCATATTTGTCAGATATTGATATAACCTCTCTAGGTGGCGATTCATTTCAAATCGCATATTCAGCAATTGATCCCGATGGCGATGCTATTAACTATGATGTATTTATTGATACAGTTAATCCTCCTGCTAACCAAGTTGAAACTAATACAACAGTAACACAATTAACGCTTAGCTTGAACTCAAATACGACCTATTACTTTAGAGTCATAGCAAAAGATGGAACGGGTAACGAAACAGAATCTTTAAGATCATTTACCACACTGTAATTAATATTTAGATGATAGAGGCACGTAAAGGTAGTTATGTAATAAAAAAACTTTAGTTTTAGTATTTTGTTATTATGGAAAATACTTTTGATGATAACTATTTTATGAAGAAGGCCCTTCAAGAGGCAGAGGCTGCTTTCAACGTGGGAGAAGTGCCTGTGGGTGCAGTGGTTGTGGTGAAAAATAGAATAATAGGACGTGCCCATAACTTAACCGAAAGGTTGAATGATGTCACGGCTCATGCCGAGATGCAGGCAATTACAGCTGCTGCTAATTTTCTTGGAGGAAAATATTTGACCGGATGCACCTTGTATGTAACCTTAGAGCCTTGTCAAATGTGTGCCGGGGCTTTATATTGGAGTCAAATATCAAAAATAGTGTACGCCACTTCAGATTTGGAAAGAGGTTTTAGGGAAATGGGAACCACCCTACATCCTAAAACAGAAGTTGTTGGGGGTGTATTGGAGAAAGAAGCTTCAGAATTACTAAAACGTTTTTTTATTCAGAAAAGGAGTTTGAATTAAGCTAGATTTCTACGGCGGAATGGATTTGTATAATCCCCAAAAGGTATTGCTTGTCTAAGCGGACTTTGTTAGTTGTCAATAGAAGTTTTCAAATACTAAAACAGATTACAAACTATGAGTCCCTTGGGTTTTTCTTTTCCTTTTCTTTTTTTTGCATTTTTTCAATGTTCTCTCTATTCAGCATGTAATCTTTCATCTGTTTGCCTTTACTTTCTTTAAATAAAAAAAGAGGCATCGCTACTAAGAACAGCGATAAAGTACCAAAACCAATATATCGGTTGGCTTTAAATTCAAAGGTGTCTTTTAGGGTAAATCCATAAATTATAGAGGCAAATGAGCCTATTACAATCGCTACGATGACATATTTCATTTTCATATCGTTTAACGTGTATAGTTGATTAATTTTCTTCTGTAAGCTGTCAATAGTTTAGATTTTGATACAAACCCTGAATAGATGCCGTTGTTGATTACTGGAAGGTTCCATGCTCCACTATCTTGAAATTTTTGCATCACCTGCTTCATAGAGTCTTCGTTGTAAAAGATATATTCCGGTGCAGAATGCATTAAGTCTTTCACAAAGATAGTTTCGTAAAGTTCTGATTTAAACATAAATTCCCTAATATCATCTAACAAAACAATACCGACCATTCTTTTGTCTTGATCTAAAACCGGGAAAATATTTCTGGTAGATTTTGCTACTGATTTCATTAACATATCGCCCAATGTCATATCTGGATGAACTGTTTTAAAATTAGTTTCTATCACATCATCCAACTGCATTAGCGTTAGTACTGCTTGGTCTTTGTTGTGCGTTAAGAGTGCGTCTTTTTGAGCAAGTTCTTTGGTGTAAATGGTATAGTCCAAAGTATTTTTTGTGATGAGGTACGAAATAGAAGCTGTGATCATCAACGGTATAAAAAGCTCATATCCCCCCGTAATTTCGGCAATTAAAAAAATTGCGGTTAGTGGAGCATGAATTACACCAGCAATTAGTCCGGCCATGCCTACAAGGGTGAAATTACTCTCCGAAACATCAAAGCCCAAGCCTACATTATTAATGACCTTGGCTACAACATTGCCTAAGGCACTGCCCATGACCATGGTAGGAATAAAAACTCCACCAGCACCACCAGCAGCCAGCGTAGTAGTCATCGCAATAGCTTTAAAAATCGTGATTCCAAATAATAATGCGATGACTACCCAAATATTGTCTAAAAAAGCATCAAATGGTGTTTTGCCCAAAGCACTCAAATGATTGCCGTCTAAAAGATTGTTTATAAAACCAAAACCCTCACCATAAAGTGGCGGTATAAAATATAACATGATGCCAATGGCCAATCCACCAACCAGTAGTTTGTATTTGGGACTCTTGAAGCGTTTAAAAAACTTAAGTATGGCAAAGTACATTTTTGTAAAATAAATAGACGCAAAAGCAGTGCCTACGCCAAGAATAATGTAAAAAGGCACATCACCCAATTTAAAGCCATCGGTAAGGGAGAAATTAAAAAGGGCTTCGTTTCCTAAAAAGAAATAAGAAGTTAACACGCCAGAGATAGAAGCGAGCAATAGGGGCAATACAGAGAGCATGGTCAGGTCAAGACTAAAGACTTCGACCGCAAAAATAATGGCTGCGATAGGGGACTGAAAAATAGAGGAAATTGCCCCCGCTGATGCACAGGCAATGAGCAGCGAACGTGTTTTGACATCAATGTGCAGCCAACGACTCAAGTTTGAACTGATGGCCGCCCCAGATTTTACCGCTGGCCCCAATAACCCGACAGAGCCTCCAAAACCGACGGTCAACGGAGCTGTCAATAACGGGGTATAGGTTTTTCTGATGGACAACAAGCCTTTATGCTTTGATAACGACAATAAAATGGAAGGTATCCCTTGTGATATAGGGTGTTTATTGATGAACTTGGTATATAGGTAGACCAAGGTCAGCCCGACAATTGGCAAGATAAAATAGAGTTGATAATCTGAAAAAACAATAGCCTGTTCTAATAAAGACTCAATGAAATAAGTAAGGTTTTTTAAGGTAACTGCTGCCAAACCGGCTAAAAAACCAATGATAACACTCATCAATTGTACAAAGGTCTTGTTGGAGATATGCTTGTATCGCCATTTCAAGAACTTTTT
>CAYGUO010000120.1:0-9750 GCA_964353095.1 uncultured Flavobacteriaceae bacterium
ATCTTACCTTGAACTTAACCTACTTATGCTATGGTAGCTGCTAATGTAATGTGCGGTACTTCTTAATTGTCAAAAAGACGTTAAAACGCTATTTTCATCGATGAAATGCAAAATGGACTGGTTCAAAGACAAAATGCTAGTAAGCACGTTGGTTTTTGCCTTCATAAAAATTAATGAACGCTCGGTTAACCACCTTGTTTCCACCTGGTGTTGGGTAGTTTCCGGTAAAATACCAATCCCCCAAATTTTTAGGACAGGCCAAATGCAGGTTTTTTACCGTTTGATAAATGATGTCCACTTTGGCTTTAATATCATCAGGACTTAATATCTCACCAATTTTAGTTGAAATCTGTTCAGTTGTAAAAGGTGCGTAAAAATCTTTAACATAGTTGACCACTTCTGCATCTTTAGAATTCACTTGGGCAATACACTTTTTATAAATGATCTCTATTTGATCGGTAGTACCAAAATCTTTGTGTAGGGCCAAAGCTGCTTTGAATGCAATAAAATCTTCAAGTTTTGCCATATCGATACCATAACAATCAGGATACCGGATTTGTGGAGCAGAGGAAACTACCACAATTTTTTTAGGGTTTAACCGATCTAACATTCTAAGGATGCTTTTCTTTAGAGTTGTCCCACGAACAATACTGTCATCTATGATCACCAAATTGTCATCTGGGTTTACAGATCCGTAAGAGATATCATAAACATGGGCTACCAAATCATCCCTGTTGCTGTCTTGGGTGATGAAAGTGCGGAGTTTGGCATCTTTAATAGCGACCTTTTCAATACGCGGTCGTACATCTAAAATTTCATGTAACTGCTCTTTTGTGATACCAGTGCCTAAAGATAAAATTTGCGCTTCTTTTTTATTGTTAAGATAGTTCTGTGCTTCCCTTATCATTCCTAAAAAAGAGGTTTCTGCCGTATTAGGGATATATGAAAATACAGAATGACTAAGATCATGGCCAATGGCTTTCAATATCTCTGGGAAAACAAGTTTACCAAGCATTTTGCGTTCTTGGTAAATTTCTTTATCGCTGCCCCTAGAAAAATAGATGCGTTCAAAAGAACACGCTTTTCTATCTGTTGGGGTTAAAATTTCTTCAAAAAAGACATTGCCATTTTTCTTGATGATGATTGCATTGCCCGGATCCAGCTCTTTAACATCTTCAAATTTTACGTTAAATACGGTCTGTATCACGGGTCTTTCTGAGGCAACTACTACAACTTCGTCATCCTTATAATAGTAACTTGGGCGAATACCTGCGGGATCACGGAGTAAAAAAGCATCACCATGGCCCAATAAGCCTCCCATGGCATAGCCGCCATCCCAATTTTTTGCTGCTTTGCGCAGTACTTTAGCAACGTTTAATCGCTCTGCTATTAAAGGAGATGCTTCTCTTTTGGTAAACCCTTCCTTTTTAATCTGCTTGTACAGTTTTGCAACTGCATCGTCTAAAAAATGTCCTATTTTTTCCATTACCGTAACGGTATCGGCCATTTCTTTAGGATGCTGCCCTAGTTCAATTAAATTGCTAAAGAGTTCATCAACATTTGTCATGTTGAAATTTCCGGCAACGATTAGGTTTCTATGCATCCAATTATTCTGTCTCAGAAAAGGGTGTACGCTTTCAATACTGTTCTTGCCAAAAGTGCCATAGCGAACATGACCTAATAATAATTCGCCGATATAGGGAATTTCCTTTTTTTGCAGGGCTACATTATCCCACAATTGTGGTTTTTCTGCTATGGCAGAGTTGATTCGCTCATTGATTTGTTTGAAAATATCTTGAATAGGCTGTTGTTGACATGATCTTACCCTGCTCATGTACCTTTCACCAGCCTCCATATCTAGTTTAATGCTTGCAAACCCAGCTCCGTCTTGCCCTCGGTTATGCTGCTTTTCCATCATTAGGTACATTTTATTGACACCATAAAATGCCGTACCATATTTCTCTTTATAATATTCAAGAGGTTTTAATAAACGAATCAATGAAATACCGCACTCGTGCTTAATAGCATCACTCATGTTTTAACGAATAAAAATGCCCTGATCTCTCAGGGCATGGGTTATTGTAATTCAATATTAAATTGTGTCAATGCTGTAAACTGATGCAGCCTTTCGTCAACTTCATCCTTTGTTAAATTCAACATGCGTTCCGTGCCAAATTTTTCAACACAAAACGACGCTAAATTAGAACCGTGTATTACGGCATTTTTCATATTTTCAAATGATATATTTTTTGTGCTTGCCAAATAGCCTGCAAAGCCACCTGCGAATGTATCCCCTGCTCCCGTTGGGTCAAAGACCTCCTCCAAAGGTAAAGCGGGGGCAAAAAAGATGTTTTTTTCATGAAACAATAAAGCGCCATGCTCCCCTTTTTTTATGACCACATATTCTGGCCCCATTTCACTAATTTTTTCTGCAGCCTTTACTAGCGAATATTCGTTGGTAAGCTGTCGTGCCTCTTCATCATTTATGGTAATAACATCAATATGTTTAATAACATTCAAAAGCTCATCAAGGGCATTATCCATCCAAAAATTCATCGTATCCAAAACGATAAGCTTTGGTCGTGTTTCCATTTGATTGATTACACTTAACTGAATGGCGGGGTGTAGATTGCCTAACATGACTACGTCAGCAACTTTAAAATTTTTTGGAACAATAGGATTGAAATCAGCAAGAGTGTTAAGCTCTGTTACCAAGGTGTCTCTCGTATTCATATCATTATGGTAACGCCCACTCCAGAAAAACGTTTTACCGCCTTTTACAATATCAACACCTTCAATGTCAATATTTCTGTCGGTAAGCAAATCAAGATAAGCTTGCGGAAAATCATCACCTACTACGGATACAATTGCGGACGAAACATTAAATTTAGAAGCTGCCAAACCAATAAAAGTGCCAGCACCGCCTAAAATTTTATCTGTTTTGCCAAATGGAGATTCAATAGCATCAAAGGCAAGTGTGCCCACAATCAAAAGTTTACCCATTAATTCAGAATTTTGCTGCAAATATATGGCTATTTCTACAACTATTTTCTACCAAAATCTGCTGGAATTTCACCCCAAGCTTTGGTTTCCCATTTTACTATCGGGGTATTGACATGGTTATTTTTTAGCCAAGCTTCCGCACGTTTAATGAGTTCAAAGACTTCTTTGTTTTTGGCAGATGGTTTTAATTTGGTCCTACATGTTTTTTTATGAACCCAGCCAATGGCAATTTTAGAATCCGAATAAATGATACGATTACTTTTCCTTTGCTTTAAAAACGCTAAGCCATGTACTAGTGCCAAAAACTCACCTATATTATTGGTGCCTTGCTTGAAAGGGCCTTGTTTGAATATTTTTTTTTTGGTTTTTGTATCTACACCTTGGTATTCCATAATTCCAGGGTTTCCGCTAGAGGCCGCATCTACTGCAATGGAGTGCATATTGGGTTCGCCAATTTTTAATAGCGCTTCAGGGCTCAATGAAGGTTTTCCCTTTTTTGTCCCTTTATATTCTAGATAGTTGCCGTTAAAGGCTTTTTTGGCTTCTTCAAAATTTGAAAATGATTTGTATTCTGCACCTTTAATACCTTCTATCTGCGCCTTACAATCATTCCAAGATTCGAAAATACCAGGGCGTTTTCCTTTCCAAACAACATAAAATTTCTGTTTTTTAGCCATTGGTCGTCAGCAGTTTTTCAATGATTTTCGGAAAATGCTCATATTCCAGGTCGTGGACCTTATTTGCAATAGCTTCTGGAGTATCTGATTTTAATATAGTTGTTTTTGCTTGATAAATGATTCCCCCTTCATCATAGCGTTCATTTACATAATGTATGGTGATGCCCGTTTCTGTTTCCTGATTTAATTTGACTGCTTGGTGAACACGTTCTCCGTACATGCCCTTGCCGCCGTATTTGGGAAGTAGCGCAGGGTGGATATTGATAATTTTATTGGGAAAAGCCTGAATTAAGTTTTCGGGAATTTTCCATAAGAACCCAGCAAGTACAATTAAATTGGGATGCTGTGATTTCAACAAATCCAAAACAACGGTAGAATTAAAGAAGGCCTTTTTGTTGAAATAAAGGGCAGGCACTGCCAAGCGATTGCAACGTTCTAACACCCCCGCTGTATTTTTATTGGTTAGTACACATACGACTTGAGTAGTGTTGGTGTGCTCAAAGTATTTGATAATGTTCTCAGCATTTGACCCAGAGCCAGAAGCCAGTATGACGATTTTTTTCATTTATTGATGGTCATTTAAGTACTCAAATGAGCCGCTAAATTAACGGTATGAGGGTTAAAACAGTAATTTACAGCACATTTTATCGACAAATGGTGGTTTTAATCCAAAGTTTTATATTTTTGCCGAGATTAAATTTTTAAAACCAATATTATTATGTCAGACATTGCATCAAGAGTAAAAGCTATCATCGTTGATAAATTAGGTGTTGATGAAAACGAAGTGGTAACAGAAGCAAGTTTTACCAACGATTTAGGTGCCGACTCATTGGATACAGTTGAGCTTATTATGGAGTTCGAAAAAGAATTCGATATTCAGATTCCAGATGATCAAGCTGAGAACATCGCTACTGTTGGCCAAGCAATAAGCTATATAGAAGAAGCTAAGTAATTTATGATATCTTATTAAAGATTGATAATTATCCATGTGGTAATCCTCCACATGGATAATTTTTTTTAATTTCAACGGTAAATAGGTTAAAACATAGTGCTATGCAGTTAAAGCGAGTTGTAGTTACCGGACTAGGTGCTCTAACACCGATAGGGAATGATATAAAATCCTATTGGGAAGCGCTTAAGAATGGAAAAAGTGGTTCTGCTCCCATTACGTATTACGACACCGAAAAATTTAAAACAAAGTTTGCTTGCGAACTTAAAAACTTCGACCCCTTAAATTTTTTTGATAGAAAAGAAGCACGAAAGCTAGATCGTTTTGCCCAATACGCCTTAGTTTCATCTGATGAAGCGATTCTTGATTCTGGACTTGATTTAGAAAAAATAGATAAGTTCAAGGTTGGCGTAGTTTGGGGGGCTGGTATAGGTGGATTGGAAACTTTTCAAAATGAAGTTTTAAATTTTGCTGCTGGCGATGGCACACCAAGATTCAATCCTTTCTTTATTCCTAAAATGATTGCTGATATTGCTCCTGGTAATATCTCTATCAAACACGGCTTTATGGGGCCAAACTATACAACGGTCTCGGCCTGCGCATCTTCTGCAAATGCGATGATCAATGCCTTGAATTATATTAGGTTAGGTCATTGTAATGTTGTTGTTACCGGAGGTAGTGAAGCCGCTGTAACCATAGCAGGTATGGGTGGTTTTAATGCCATGCATGCTTTGTCCACTAGAAATGAAAGTCCAGAAACGGCTTCAAGACCTTTTGATGCAACCAGAGATGGCTTTGTATTGGGAGAAGGGGCTGGCGCCTTAATTCTGGAAGAGTACGAACATGCTAAGGCAAGAGGTGCCAAAATTTATGCAGAGGTCTTAGGGGGCGGTTTGTCAAGTGATGCTTATCATATGACTGCTCCGCATCCAGAAGGTATAGGTGTTGTTAAAGTAATGGAGAATTGTCTTGAGAATGCAGGTTTAAAGCCAGAAGATGTTGACGCCATTAATACCCATGGCACTTCTACTCCTTTAGGTGATGTAGCCGAACTTAAGGCAATCACCAAAGTATTTGGAACACACGCATCCAATATCAATATTAACTCTACCAAATCTATGACGGGGCATTTATTAGGTGCTGCTGGTGCAATTGAAGCGATTGCTTCAATTCTTGCAATGAAACATAGTTTGGTGCCACCAACAATTAACCACAGTGTAATTGATGAAAATATAGACCCTTCCCTTAATTTGACTTTAAATAAGGCACAAGCCCGAGAAGTAAATGTGTCAATGAGTAACACCTTCGGATTTGGGGGGCATAATGCTTGCGTTCTTTTCAAAAAACTTAGTTAATCATATAAATGAAATTCGCTCCAAAAATATTTAATTCCCATCCTAAATCAGATGGGAATTTTTTTTTGGGAATTAAAGCAATCTTAGGGTTTAAGCCAAAGAATATCGCTATTTATAAGAAAGCGTTTTTACATCGCTCGGTCAATAAACGTGACGAAGATGGTAATCCAATGAATTATGAGCGGTTGGAATTTTTAGGTGATGCGATGTTGGGCACTATTATTTCTAAACACCTATACAAAAGAGTGCCTGAGGGTGATGAGGGGTATTTGACAAAAATGAGATCAAAAATCGTTAGTAGAAAACACCTGAATCAATTAGGAAAAGACTTGAACTTACTTCATTTTGTGGAGAGCCGTATTCCCAAATCACAGTTTGGAGATAATATTCATGGTAATGTTTTTGAAGCCCTGGTCGGGGCAATTTATCTGGATCGGGGCTATACCTATTGCGATAAGTTCATTCAGTCTCGTGTAATAGTTCCTTATGTGGATATTGAGCAATTGGAAGGAAAGGTAATCAGCTATAAAAGTTTGGTTATTGAATGGTGTCAAAAACAAAAAAAACCATTTCATTATGACGTGTATGAAGATACAGGCAATGATGCGCTAAAACACTTTGCAGTAAAACTTACCATAGGAGAACGTTTATTGGCCAAAGCTAGGGCAACTTCAAAAAAGAAGGCAGAAGAAAAAGCATCTAAAAGAGCTTATTTTGCGCTCCAACATAAAATGGAAAGCGAATAATTGTCAAAAAAAGGCAAACTAAAACGTTTTCGTGAGTGCTAGTTTTTCTAAAGAAGCATATAAACTAGGCAGTTTTACCTATTACAACTATATTTACAATTCGCATTATTTTAATGGTTACAACGCATAAAATATCTGCTGAGTTATATGAAGATAGCTTTAAGCTTATCGCGGTGCACTGCAATTTAAGTAGCTACGCCATGGCATATAACATTAATAAGGCGGCTCAGTTACAATTAAAAAGAGCGCTATTTGATTTGGATTTGGAAACGCTATCATTTCCGGTTTATGAGTGGCAAGATGATATTAGCGATACCAATTGGACCTTGGTCAGTAATACGGCAAAAAATATCGAAAATAGCCCTTCGATAGGGCTATTTTCAGAAAATAGTGCCGAAAGAACGCACTATCTTATTGATGAGCGTAAGGAAGTAGATTATTTTTTAAAAATAGAAACAGACGATGAAACGATTTTGAATACAATCGTTTTAGGAGTAAAATCGATACCTAAAGTAATAACTGCTTACAGCATCGATTTAGAAGTATTAAAATCAAAAAGAAATTTAATTTTTTTATAATGCCGACGAAAAAGAAAACCAAAATTGTTGCTACGCTAGGGCCAGCAACTAGTGATAAAGAAGTTTTACGAGCTATGATTTTGGCAGGTGTAGATGTATTTAGAATAAACTTCTCGCATGCCAGTTATGATGATGTTGCTGAGCGTATCAAAATGATTAGGGAACTTAATGAAGAGTTGGAAATAAGCACGGCAATTTTGGCTGATTTACAAGGCCCAAAACTTAGGGTTGGTGTTATGGGAGGTGAAGTCGTAGTAGCTCCTGGTGACGAGATTATGTTCGTGACAGGAGAGCCTTTTGAAGGAAGTGCTGAAAGGGTTTATATGAACTACAAAGAGTTTCCAAGGGATGTAAAACCAGGGGAACGAATCCTTTTAGATGATGGAAAATTGATGTTTGAAGTCGTCACAACTAATGGGGAAAACGAAGTAAAGGCAAAGGTAATTCAAGGTGGACCGTTGAAATCTAAAAAAGGCGTAAACCTGCCTAATACAAATATCTCATTACCAGCGCTAACGGAAAAAGATGTTAAAGATGCCATTTTTGCCGTTGGGCAAGATGTAGATTGGATAGCACTTTCTTTTGTGCGGTTCAGTCAAGATTTAATTGATCTTCATAATCTAATTAAAGAGCACTCTGAACATAAAATCCCGATTATAGCAAAAATTGAAAAACCGGAAGCAGTTGAGAATATTGATAAAATAGTTGCTTACTGTGATGGGTTAATGGTGGCCAGGGGCGATTTAGGTGTTGAGGTGCCTGCCCATGAGGTTCCATTGATTCAAAAACAATTGGTGCTTCGCGCTAAAACGGCAAGAATACCGGTAATTATTGCCACCCAGATGATGGAGACCATGATTACCAGTTTAACCCCTACAAGGGCTGAGGTCAATGATGTGGCCAACTCCGTAATGGACGGAGCTGATGCAGTAATGTTATCGGGAGAAACCTCGGTAGGAAACTACCCGGTTCAGGTAATTGAAAAAATATCAAGTATTCTAACTAGCGTTGAAGGCTCTAGTTTGATTAACGTTCCGCAGACTCCACCACATATTAAAACCAAAAGATACATTACAAAATCGGTATGCTATCACGCAGCTTTAATGGCTAATGAAATTCAAGCGAAAGCTATTTCTACTTTAACTAATAGTGGGTATACGGCCTTTCAAATTTCTGCTTGGAGGCCAAGTGCGCATATTTTGGTATTTACGTCGAACCGGAGAATCTTAACACAGCTAAACCTATTATGGGGTGTAAAGGCATTTTATTATGATCGCTATGTCTCTACTGATGAAACCATAGACGATGTAAACCAAATTGCCTGTAAAAAAGGATTTTTAGACGTGGGTGATATGCTTATCAGCTTAGCAGCGATGCCTATTAAAGATAAGGGTATGGTGAATACCTTACGGGTAACCGAAATAGAAACCTGTAATTTTTAGGCTACTTCGCGCTCAAAGGCTATAAAGTTGACTAATTTGCCTTTTTTGTTGTGAATAGGGGTTCCCTTAATCCAGCAATTGTAGGTAGAACCGTCTTTTCTATAATTCAGAATAACCGCTTCAAAACCTTCTTGGTTTTTAATGGCAGTTGATATTCTTTTTACTGTTTCTTTGCAAGTCTCCTTACCTTGAAACATTTTTGGCTGTTGACCGCGAACTTCTGATGGTGAATAGCCGTTCATTTTGTAGATATTTTTCGTAGCATGAATAATCCTCAATTTGCTATCCGTAACCACGATTACATGATTTTTTTGTAAAAGTTCTGTATCAAAAGGAATCTCTTTTGCCCAGTTTTTCTCATCTGATATGTTCTTCAAAATAGTTGCATCACTAAGGTTTGTACAAACGTTATTGAACTGTTGTGCGAACATATCCCAACCTGAAATGGGTAAACCTATAAAGCTTTGTTTTTGGTAAAAATTATGGGCAGCCTTATCGTAATGTTGTATCTCTTTCATATTCAATACTATGAAAAGTTATCAGCGTAGTAAAATTTAAAGCATTTATTAACACTTCTGTTGAAAAAATTAAGGGAAAACCCTATTTTAAAGGGGTGTAAGCATAAACAGAATAATCAGACTAAATGCATGGGAACTACATATAAAAACTATGAAATTTGAATTTCAAGAAGTAAAGTTAGGGTCAATTTTAGGCTTAACGGATGACATTAAAAATGACTATAATCGCTTTTCAAACACTTCAAATACCATAAAGTTTTTATGGAATAGAAATAGAGAACCACTAGTACTTGAAATAGACGGATTTGCTATTGAGTTATTACCGAACCAGATTGTAACAGTTACTTATTTACAACAAGTCAGTTTCAAAAAGACTGCCTTACCCATAACTGCATTTCTTTTCAATAGGGCGTTTTATTGTATTGCAGATCATGATAATGAAGTTTCATGCAACGGCATATTGTTTTTTGGAACACAAGATA
>CAYGUO010000121.1:0-9749 GCA_964353095.1 uncultured Flavobacteriaceae bacterium
AAGACCATATTGCGTATCGTGATAGTGTGGTCAACCTTGAAAATGTGCAACAAATTGCCGATATGCGAACTGATTATGAGGTGTCACAAAAGCAGGTAGAAATTGATTTAGGCAAGGCTGAAGTTGTCTTATTGGAAACCCAAAAAAGAAACCAACTGATTATCTTGGGGTTTATTGGATTACTATTATTAACATCTTTATGGTTCTACCGCACCATTTCAAAAGAGAAGAAAAAATCTGAGAAGCTATTGCTAAATATTTTGCCGGAAGATACCGCTAAAGAATTAAAAATAAGTGGTAAGGTCAAGGCCAAACAATACGATGCCGTTACCGTTTTGTTTACTGATTTTAAAGGGTTTACCAGTTATTCAGAAAAACTATCACCAGAAGCCCTTGTGGAAACCGTGGACCATTATTTTTCAAAATTTGATGCCATTATGGGCAAATATGGTTTGGAAAAAATTAAAACCATTGGTGATGCCTATATGGGTGTTGGCGGTCTGCATGGCGATACCGAAAATCACGCCGAGAAAATGGTGAAAGCTGCATTTGAAATTGCCGATTTTGTAGCAGAAACCAAAAAGAATGTGGCTGCTAGTGAATTGACTTTTGATATCCGTATCGGCATCAATACAGGTCCTGTAGTAGCCGGGGTAGTGGGTACCAAAAAGTTCGCGTATGATATTTGGGGCGATACCGTAAACGTAGCCTCGCGTATGGAATCCATGTCAGAGCCTGGTCGTATCAATATTAGCGAGAATACCTATCAGCTGATTAAGAATAACTGGAAGTGCGAATATCGTGGTGAAATTCCTGTCAAAAATAGGGGCAATATGAAAATGTACTTTGTGAATCGCTTAGTTGCATAATTTTAGTTTTCGATTTTTTATATGGATGAAACTCAGATTTAAATAGATTGTGGCAAAATTCGGGGTAAATCAGCCTCTTAATGGTCATATTTAACTAAAGCTGATAAATCATAGTAACAGTTTCAGTCCAAGATTGTACCTTTACAATATTCCAAAAGAATTTTGTCGGATTGCTAACCACGTGTGTCAGTCAAGTTAAGTTGGGTAGTATTAAACAGTTAAACATTTTAATTTTATATGGCTAAATCACAGCAAACATATAGTAAGAGTGAAAAAGAAAAAAAGCGTTTGAAAAAACGTGAAATCAAACAGAAGAAAAAAGAGGCCCGTAAAGCAGAAGCAAAAGAAAACGGAGGGGGTATTCCTATGGCTTATGTTGATTTCAATGGTAATTTAGTAGATACTCCGCCAGATCCAACAATGAAAGTGGAAATTGAAGCGGATGATATCATCTTAGGCATTCCTAAAAAAGAAGAAGGTGATGTTGAAGAATTTGACCCAGTACGTACTGGTAAAGTTTCATTTTTTGATACCTCAAAAGGTTTCGGTTTTATTATAGATGCCGAAAACCAAGAAAAGTATTTTTGCCATGTAAGCGGTTTAATTGATGAAATTGCTGAAAATGACAAAGTAACTTTTGAGCTTGAAAGGGGAATGAAAGGAATGAATGCGGTAAAAGTCACCTTGGTAAAATCAGAATAGACTACTTTTCTCCAAGGCTATTTAGTTTTACTTTTTAACACCTTTTTATCATATTAAAGATACAATTAGGTTTTACTTTGTTTACTATTTTAAGTGAATATTTAAACAAAATGAATCTAGTTAAAACATCCTTTTTAATTACAGCTTTACTTTTCGCACCATTTCTTAGTGCGCAAGTTAAGGTGTCCCTTTTTGGAAATGTAAAAGATAAGTTGGGAGAACCTATTGCAGGGGCTTCCGTTTTCTTAGAAAACACTGAGCTGGGTTCCCAAACTGATTTTGATGGCAACTATGAAATTACAAACATCGCTCCCGGCTCGTATAATTTAATAGTCAGCTACTTAGGATACGAATCGCAGACCAGCTATAACATCATTGTGCGATCCAAAGGTACCCCTACTTATAATTTCATTTTAAAAGAAGCGGCTGAGCAACTTGATGAAGTCGTTGTTTCCAATGCCAATACGATAAGTAGACCAAGGGAAACACCCTTATCAACACAAACACTCTCTGCTGTTGAAATTGCAACCTATCCCGGTAGTAATAACGATGTGGTGCAAGTAGCACAAACGCTTCCGGGAGTCTCACCCTCTGTAGGTGGATTTAGAAATGATTTGATCATACGTGGTGGTGCACCCAATGAAACGGTCTATTATTTGGATGGTATGGAAATCCCCAACATTAACCACTTTGCAACACAAGGTAGTGCCGGGGGGCCTGTTGGATTGATCAATGTATCCTTTATAGAAAATGTAACCCTTTCAACATCTGCCTTTAATGCGCGTTACGATAACCCCTTATCAGGAGTATTACAATTTCAACAACGTAATGGTAATTCGCGAAACTTTGCAGGTAACTTTAGGGTAAGTGCAAGTGAAGCCGCTTTAACCTTAGAAGGTCCCTTGTTTAAAAAAGCGGGAGAAGAATCAAAAACAACATTTTTAGCATCGGTTCGTCGAAGTTACCTTCAGTTTTTGTTTGAAGCTATTGGCCTGCCCATTCGCCCAGATTATTGGGACTATCAGTTTAAAGTAAATCATGAAATCAACGAATACAACACCCTAACTTTTCTTGGTGTGGGATCTATTGATGATTTTTCAGTGAGTCCGCCTGATGAATTTGACCCAGACCAGCAGGCTACTTTAGATCAAGCCCCCTTTATTGAACAACGCACGAATACCATGGGTATAAGTTGGAGAAATCGCTTTAAAAATGGCAAAGGCTTTATGCTAACAACGTTAAGCAACAATACCTTAAATAATGACTTTACCCGTTATACGGAGCCCATCAATGAAGAGGGGGTTATTTTTAATAACGATGCTCGAGAATCAGAGACCAAACTGCGCTATGAACTTACCCAATTTTTTGATGATTGGAAGTTGACCTCAGGTTTTAACGTTCAGCACTCCGATTATACAAACGTCACTAGCGATGTTCGTAATAACCTCACCTTTGACACTGCCATTGATTTCATGAAATATGGTCTATTTGCAAACGCTACACGTTCTTTTTTAGAAGATAAGCTAGATGTTTCTTTTGGTTTTAGAATGGATAATGACAGCTTTACCCAGAATGAGACACTTTTAAGTACTTTTTCACCGCGGTTATCAGCTTCGTATGAATTTGCCAAAGATTGGCGTTTGAACGGCTCAGTTGGTCGCTATTTTAAATTACCTCCATATACCATACTTGGGTTTCGTGATGCAAACAATGAACTCATCAATCAAAACGTGGACTATACCCAAAGTGACCATTTGGTTTTGGGGCTACAGCACTACTTTACCCCATCAAGTAGCATTTCTTTTGAGGGCTTCTACAAATGGTATGAAGATTATCCGGTATCGGTTCGTGATGAAGTCTCGCTAGCCAATAAGGGTGGCGGGTTCGAAGTTTTAGGCAGCGAACCCATTGAAACGGTAGGAAGGGGTAAGGCCTATGGTGCGGAACTACAGTTTCAACAAAAATTATCAAACAATTTCTATGGTATCTTTTCGTATACTTGGTTCTACAGTGAATTTACCGGATTTGATCGCGACACTTTTTTACCATCGGTATGGGACAGTCGGCACTTAATCTCATTCGTTGGAGGGTATAAGTTAAAACGAAATTGGGAACTAAGTGCCAGATATCGCTTTGCTGGCCGTACGCCTTTTGTACCGACCGATTTAGATGCGACGCTTGCTAACTATCCTGAAGTTATTCTAGATTATACACGATTAGGAGAGGAGAAGTTGGATATTTTCAGTCAATTGGATATCCGATTGGATAAAAAATGGAACTTCAAAAAATTCGCTTTTGATTTGTTTATTGAAGCTCAGAATGTATTGTCACAAACTATTCCGAGTCCTGCAGAGTTTGGTTTAAATAGAGATCCAATGGGTATGATTGTGCAACCAGAGCGTTTAGTCGCTATTGAAAATGATGGTAGTCAAGTGATTCCCAGTATTGGTATTGTAATAGACTTTTAAAGCGAGTTGTAGTTTTGGTCAAACCCTTTATAAGAAAGTAGTACTACAAACATCTAAAAGCAAAAGTTGTTCGTATTAGTAGTGAACCAACTTTTGTTTTATAGTGCGTCATTCAAAACAAGGCTATCCTTGGCTTACTTTTTTTAAAATAGTGCTGTTCATAGGATGTTATACTTCCGGTCAAGCTCAAGATAATTTGCGCTATCAAGGTCCATTGGCAGTAGGCAATTATGCAGGTGATGCGAATTACGGATATAAGCTCAGTCAGGGAGATACGTTGCTTAACGGCAGTTTCGAGCTTAAAAAGGCAAATCTTGATTCCTTGCTTCAAAAACAAGACTACACCTTCAACTTTTCTGGAAATTTCAACAATGACTATCCATCAGGATTTTGGAAGTTTCAGTTTGGAACGTTCCAATCCAACAACACCTCTCAAGTAATAGATTATCAATATCGGGTGGCCATCAATGGCGAACAAGAAGAGGCCTCAGGGAATATCGTAAAAGGTAAGCCAGACGGGCAATGGGTGTATGTTGTGAATGGGATTGAAGATTCTAAAGTGACGCAAGTTCGATTTAAAAGTAGTATCAATTTCAATAATGGAGTACCACAACAAAGTTTTCGTATTGAAAATGACAGTCTCACCCTTATTGGTAGGTTTTTAAGAAATGGCCTAGCCCATGATGAATGGTCGCTGTTTACCTCATTAGGTTTTGGGGCAGCTGAAAACTGGAACTTTAATGATGGGGTATTGGATCAAATTGAACTAGAGGTTGATGGCAAAACCGAATCCATTCCTATATACCAAAACCTACCAGCACAAACAAAAACGGTTCATCTAGATTCCCGTTATATCAATGCAATCACACTTTGGTTATCCTTAGAAAAAAAGCCAAAACCCATTGGAGGGAAGATGCAAAGATTATTAACCCAAAACGCTGGGTATTATAAAAAAATTGATGGTATCCTTTCTAAGTTGGGTAAATCTTCATTTTTACCAGAGTTCAAGGTTAAAGTACCCTATTATCCCTATTCTGATGCTGAAAAAAAATATCTTGATTCCATTCAAAACCAATTTAGCGTTGCAAAAGAAATTAGTGAATCCTTTATAGAAAGCACACAACTGAACATTTTAAAATTAGCTGATGCAGAAGCATCAATGCTATATGATTTAATTGAGACCATAACCGCGACCTATTTAAATCCTATTGAAGCACTGTTATCACATTATGATAAGGCGCTATTGGAATTTGTTCCAAGAAATAAACTGATTTCAAACTTGTGGCCAAATGGTAAGCCGAATAAAGCTATTTCGCCAATTGGCTCTTCGCAATTATACGAGGATAGCCAATTTGATTTTTCTGAAAATAATTTAAAAACGGTAGCTCATATTATTACCCATGCTGAAAAAAATCTTGTCGAAATTCAGCAAATACTACTTCAAAAACTAACGAAAGAGCAAAGGCAACAAGAATTGATCAGAGTAGAAGAACAGTTAATTGCCCAACGCGAGGCCTTACAGCAATTAGTTGATTCAGCAGATAGCAATGGCATACCAGCTTACAACAAAGCTCTTGATAAGGTGCTAAACATTGGCAAAACCAAATTAAGCGATTATTCGGCCATAAAAGATATCAGCGTAAAATTATCCACGGCCAATCAGCTATTAACATGTAATGAGCAGCTTCATCTCTTGGCAAAAGCAATTACAAAATTACCGGAGCAGGACAGTATCATTAGGCAAAAGTATCAAGATAGGGTTTGGAATCCCTTTATGGCAACTTTGATGGATGAAGAGGTTAAAAAGCGAATTACTTCCGCTTATAGAAAAGTGTTGGTCCCGTATTTTTTGGAACAAATCAATTCAGATATAGCCTGTGAAGAAGTGGGGCAATTGAATTCACTTATAACAGCCACATATCAGCGCATGTTGGAGTTACGTCTTGAAAACACCTCAAAGCTTGAGCGCAAACTTCGTAAAACCAATAAGGCAAGTATTGTTTTAGAACTTTTTGGGCTAACGTCAACCACAAACCAACAGTAAGAATGGACAGGTATTTCAAGACGTATTTGGCCTTTTTTGTAGTTCTATTGTTCTGTTTGTCAGGTTTCAGTCAAGACTCGGGAGCAGAAACACTCCCCTTAACTTCTGAATTTAAAGACCCAAAGACTAGGGTCTGGATAAATACATACGGTAACATCCGTATTTCAAAACGTTTATTTTGGATAGCCCAAACCCACTTTCGGTTTGAAGAATCCGAAGAAACCCCTTTTATTGGTCAAATTGGGCAGCTTTATAATAGACATGCGATAGGGTATATTTACAATAAAAAGATAAACGCAGCACTTGGTGGTGTCATGCGCATCAATTTTAATACCGATGAAAGTTCAACAGACCGCAACGTGGTTCCTGAGTTTCGAATTTGGCATCAATATCAATTTGCTATGCCCGTTTATAATGCCATGATTTATCATAGATTACGTATTGAGCACCGATGGACGCAGGGCTTTGAAGAAAATAGCGATTATATTTTTCGAAATCGGTGGCGTTATATGTTTAGGGCCAAAATTCCTTTGAACAATGACAAGTTAGAATCCAACACCTTATATGTTTCCCCAGAAACGGAATTAATTATGCAGAGCGGAAAAGCAGTAGTTGGCAGTGTTATGGAAGACCTGCGTTTGACCACTACTTTAGGTTACATTATCAACCCTAGGTTGACTGTGGCAGGTGGGTTGATGTATTCACAAGGACAAACCTTGGAAAATGCCGGAGTATTCAAACAAAATTGGACCATGCGTTTTCATGTGTATTTCTCTCCTGATTTTAGAAAAGTCAGGAACAAGTTACCTGAAATACATCTAAACGATTAGTATGACACGTAAGTAAGGCAACACTTTAGGTAATGAAAAAAAGAATAGTAATACCCTATCTTTTATTGGCGGCAGCAGTTGTCATAGCACTGCTCATGTTTTTTAGGACCGATAGTTTGCAAAGGCAATTAGGGGAAGAGAAAGCAAAAATGATCAGATTCAATGGTCAATTAGAAAACTATCACCATTTAGAAGCTATAGATTCTTTGATGTTGCGAGGCGATTATAAAACCGCAATGTATAAATACGCGGGATTACTAAAAGAAACAAGAGACACCAATTCCGCAGACGGCATAGCGCTGAGAATGGCGTTTGCTAAAAAAATTCAGGACTTTCAAAATGATGGGATAGCCCAGTCAAAAAAGAAAATGGTCGATACCATTAGAAAACCATTACTAGCTTCACCAAACGAAATAAAACGTTACGATTCCCTAAGTTTTGCCCATGAGAAAGCTAAAATCCAAGTAGCACGTTTGCAAAAACAATTGCAGCAACGCTCTTTAGGTGAGTATTTAAAGTTTAAAAGTAAAAAGGGCAATCAACTTCACTACGTGGGACAAGTAAAGAACAAGGAAGCTAACGGAATTGGCATAGCCCTGTTAGATACTGGAAGTCGTTATGAGGGAGAATGGAAAAACAACCAACGTCATGGAAACGGGACCTTCTACTGGCCCGATGGGGAGTATTATACCGGTGCGTATGAAAATGATAAACGCAATGGCTTAGGTACCTATTATTGGCCTAATGGCGAAAAATATGTTGGATTCTGGAAAGATGACAAACGAAATGGCCAAGGAGAATTCTATGCTTCAGATGGTTCAATTCTGACGGCGGGTGTTTGGAAAAATGATAAGCTCGTATCGCCTGAAAAGAGGGAAAAAAGAGCAGGAAGGTAACTAGCCTTTTCAATTCATCTACCTTACACAACATTTCAGCAACATTAGTTCTTCCGTCTTTGTTAAAATAGGCAGCTTGCATTCATCTGATAGCAATTAACCTAAAAATGAAACGATGAAAAAATTAGCACTATTACTTGCCTTAGTGACGGCCTTACAGATTTCGGCACAAACTTCAGTTACTGCTGAACTATGGCAAAAAGACCTTCGTTTTCTCCAAAAAATAGTTCATGGGCAATTTCCTTTTTTATTCAAGAAAGTAACGGCAGCGGAGTTTGACAAAGAGATTGAGGAATTTTATAAAGTAATACCTAGCTTGCAAGAGCATGAAATAGTTGTTGGTTTTTCAAGAATCATTGCGCTTTTTAAGTACGGCCATACTCGAATGGGATACGGCTCAAGTCCGGTTCCATTTCATCATATACCGATCGATTTTTATGAGTTTAAAGATGGCCTTTATATAAAATCTGCGCATAAAGAACATAAGCGTATTGTTGGGGCAAAAATTGTAGCCCTACAAGGGGTACCCATAGATAAAGTTCTTCAATTAGTTGCGCCCACGGTTCCAATCGAAAATTCACAGTTTTTTAAAGCATACGGCTTAAATAATCTTACTTTTCCAGAGGTTTTACACGCTCAAGGAGTAACCGATTCGTTACTTGAAGCCTTCACCTTAACACTAGAAAAAGAAGGTGAGCAATTTGAGTATTCCCTAGCCTCAACCACCGATGCCGATGCCCAAATGAAGTATGGGGAGTTGGTAAAGGGAACGGATTGGGTAGATGAACGAGATACGATTGTTACTCCATATTACTTGAAAAATTTGGAAAAAACCTATTATTATGAATACCTGCCAGAAGAAAAAACGGTTTATGTGAGGCATAGTCGTATAAGAAATGATGCTAGTGAAAACGTTGCAGATTTCTATACAAGGGTACTTGATTTTATTGACAACAATGACGTTGAAAAATTAGTGCTCGATGTTAGACTAAACGGTGGAGGCAATAATTTTTTAAACAAGCCCATTATCCAAGGAATTATTAAGAATGAAAAAATCAATATCCGTGGCAAGTTTTTTGTTATCACTGGCCGCAGAACCTTTTCAGCAGCGCAGAGTTTAATCAATGAATTGGACAATTATACCAATGTTCTTTTTGTAGGGGAGCCATCTAGTGAAAATATTAATTTTTATGGCGATAATAAAAGGGTCATCTTGCCTAGTTCTGGCTTACCGGTTTATTTATCATTTGCTTGGTGGCAAGATAAACCACAATGGGAAAATGCTGATTTTATTGCACCACATTACCCAGTGGAAATGACGTATTCCAATTATATACAAAATCAGGATGTAGTCCTACAAAGGGTATTGGATTTTTCAGCAGACAATTTTACCTTAGAACCAGAAGCATATCTATTAGAACTTTATGAAGAAAAAGGATATGATGAGGTGGTTGCCCAAACCAAAAAAATGATAACGAATACTGCCTATAGCTTTTATGATTTTCAAACGGAATTCGATAATCAAGCATATATCTTACTAGGTAACAATAATGAGAAAGCACTAATGTTATTTAATTTAAATACAAACCTCTTCCCTAAAGACCCCAATACTTGGTATAATTTAGCACAAGCCCATCGCGAATTGAATAATAGTAAAGAATCCAACGTGTACTATAAGAAGGTGATACGATTAGATCCTACTCATCGCTTAGCCGAGAAAGCTAAAAACTACTTAAAAAATTGAAAATTGAACAGTTTTAGCTTTGCATGTGATATCCTTAATTAGAATAGAATCTTCTAATAGACATGATGAATCGATTAAAGTCCAAATTATAATAAATTGAAAATAAGTGAATTAAAATATTGTATGTTGAAAAAATGGCATCATCTTTGCATTTCAATAAGTATTATAAATTTAATTACATTACAATGAGTAAAGG
>CAYGUO010000122.1:0-9747 GCA_964353095.1 uncultured Flavobacteriaceae bacterium
TACAATACCTCCGGTTTCGTTAGGTAGGCAACTATATTGTGCTTTACCAACCACAAGTTTACTTGCATCGTTTGAACTGACCATTTGTATCAATTCCAATGCCTTTGGGCCTTCAATCAAAAATTCACCCATGTGCGAAACATCAAAAACACCAACTGATTTTCTAACGGTTTCGTGCTCAATATTAACCCCTTCATACGAAACGGGCATGTTGTAACCTGCAAAGGCTACCATTTTGGCACCTAAGGCAGTATGGGTTTGGGTAAGCGCTGTATCTTTCATTTAGTTATTTTTCTTGGTCTACGAAAATTCACAATTAACGATAGTTTAAACCATTAAGAATTGCGATGGCATCATTGATTGTCCAATATTAGTCTTTGTAAAAATATTGAAATATTGACTGAAGATTAATAATACGCCTTAATGTTTTTATAAATTAATTTCAAGACTGTAGAAGATATGATTGCAGCTGCGAATAACTATTTATTTTATGGGCAATTTTTTCTTTGTGCATTACCGCTTTTATTTGTGCGGGGATTTCTGGGTTGATTGAGAGGGTATCGTTGACCACATCTAAAAATTTGACTGGATGTGCAGTTTCTAAAAATATACCATAGGTATTTGAGTGGCTTTCTTGGTATTTTTTTAGTCCTAAATATCCAACAGCACCATGTGGGTCGGTAACATATCCTGTTTCTTTATAGATATGAAGCATCGCAGCTTTAGTAGCGGCATCGTTAAAAGAAAAGGAAGAAAGGTTTTCTTGAAGTTTAGAAAAATCACTTTCATATAAATGTTGAATCCTTATAAAATTGCTAGGGTCACCTACATCCATAGCGTTTGAAATTGTAGCCGTAGAGGGTTTTGGATGATACTCACCAGTAACCATATACTTAGGTACCGTATCATTCGCATTGGTGGCGGCTATAAAATGTTTGACGGGCATCCCTAATTTCTGTGCAACCATACCAGCACAAACATTGCCAAAATTTCCTGAGGGAATTGAAAACACAATTTCTTTACCTTTTGATTTCGCTTGTTTATAAGCAAACAAAAAATAAAATAGCTGCGGAAGCCACCTCGCTACATTAATACTATTCGCAGAAGTTAATTTTTTATGTTGTATGATTTTCTCATCTAAAAAAGCTGTTTTCACCATGCTTTGGCAATCATCAAATGTACCATCAACTTCTATCGCGCTGATATTTTGCCCTAGCGTGGTCAATTGTTTTTCTTGGATTTCACTTACTTTACCACTGGGATATAGAATAACGACTTTCACACCTTTTACCCCTAAGAAGCCATTGGCTACAGCACCACCAGTGTCCCCAGATGTGGCTACCAACACAGTAACCTCTTCATTATTGCCTTTAGAAAAATAACCAAGGCAGTTCGCCATAAAGCGGGCTCCTACATCTTTAAAAGCCATGGTTGGGCCATGAAAAAGTTCTAGGGTCGCAATATTTTCTTCTATTTCTATTACCGGAAAATCAAAGTCTAATACATCAGCTAAAATTAGTTGAAGCTGTGCATCAGGTATGGCATCGGACACGAATTGATGAATTGCCCTAAATGCGATTTCTTGGTTTGAAAGTGTCTCAATATGGTCGAAAAAAGAATTGGGTAATGGTGTTATTTTCTCTGGAAAGTAAAGTCCTTTATCTGGCGCGATACCTGATATTACTGCTTCTTTAAAAGAAACTTGAGGAGCTTTATGGTTTAAACTATAAAATTTCATAAGTCCAATTGTTTTACTCCTTTTGAACAAATTTTGGATACATGAAGGTCAAAATCCAATCCTATTGTTTCATAAACGGTAGCCATACGGTCAGCAACCAATTGTGCCGTTTTGATACCTTTACTTAATGCAAAAATTGATGGGCCTGAACCTGAAATACCACATCCCAGCGCGCCTGCCTCAATGGCAGAAGTTTTAACCTGATGAAAACCTGGAATCAAAATAGAGCGCAAAGGTTCAACAATATGATCTTCCAAAGAACGACCGATTAAATGATAATCTTCCATAAATAAGCCTGCTATCAATCCCCCTAAATTTCCCCACTGCCGAATGCCTTTCTCAAGGGAAATATTGGTCTTAAGGATTTTTCTAGAATCCGAGGTTTTAATTTCTATTTGAGGGTGAATTACCGTTGCATATAATTGATTTGGGGTGTGTATGGGAACAATATCTAACGGTTGATAACTTCTTACCAGGGTAAAACCCCCGTAAATAGCCGGTGCAACGTTGTCAGCGTGAGCAACATCACTTGCCAACTTTTCTCCGTGCATTGCAAATGTCACCAGCTCCAGTTCAGAGAAAGGCTTACCTAATAGATGGTTCATGGCACAAACTGCACCTGCAGAACTAGCGGCACTACTGCCAATACCGCTGCCTGGTTTAATTTTTTTATGAATCTCTATTTCAAACCCACCGGAATAATCACTTTTTTCTAAAAGAGCCAATCCTGCAACACCGGCAACATTCTTTAAAGTTTCTAGTGGTAGTTTTTGACCTGTTATTTTACTGATTTTAATTCCGGGAACTAGGGTTTTACGAACTATCATCTCATCACCTACGGACTCTAATGCAAAACCGAGCACATCAAATCCGCATGATACATTTGCAACGGTAGCAGGGCAAAACACTTTTATTTCGTTCATGACTAAAAATTACCAATTCTAATGATATCAGCAAAGATACCTGAAGCAGTAACATCGGCACCGGCACCGGCACCTTTAATTATTAAAGGTTGATTTGGATACCGTTCTGTGTAAAAAAGAACAATGTTATCACTACCCTCTAAATTATAAAAATCATGACCTTTAGGTATTTCTTGTAAACCAACTTTTGCCTTACCATTTTCAAACTGGGCCACATATTTAAGTTTATTTCCTTTTTGATTGGCAGTATCATACCGTTTTTGAAAATCTGCCTCGTAAGTTTTTAGCGATTCAAAAAATTTCTCATTTGAATTGGTATTTAAACTTTCTTGTGGTAAAAAGGAATCATTTTCAATATCTTCAAGTTCTAATTGATGCCCACTTTCCCTAGCCAAAATCAAAATTTTTCGCATAACATCAACACCACTCAAATCAATAGTAGGGTCTGGTTCCGTAAAGCCTTGGTCTTGTGCTTGTTTTACAACATCATGAAAGGTGGTACGGTCATGGAAATTGTTAAAAACAAAGTTGAGGCTTCCAGAAAGTACTGCCTGAATTTTTTTGATTTTATCACCTGAGGCCATGAGGTGTTTTAAGGTGTCTAAAATGGGTAATCCAGCACCCACATTGGTTTCGAACAAAAATGGGGCATTGAATTTTTTAGCCTCTTTCTTTAACTCTTGATAGTAAGCGTATTTGGAAGAGCAGGCAATTTTATTACAGGTAACAACTGATATGCTGTTTTGTAGGTAAGAAGAATAGCTATTTGCTATGGCTTCACTGGCAGTATTGTCAACAAAAATACTATTGCGATAATTTAAGTGTTTCACTGCGTCCAGAAACGTTTGCGTATTCGCTTTTTGGCCTTGAGCCAGCAGTTCTTGCCATTGGTCAAGTGGTATCCCATCTTCATGAAATGCCATTGTTCGTGAATTTGAAATGCCAACAACCCTAATATTTAGTTTAAGTTCTTGTTTTAGGTATTTTTTCTGATGTTTTATTTGGTCTAAAAACTTAGCACCAACATTGCCAACACCCATTACAAAAAGGTTAAGCTGTTTTATGTTTTCTTCAAAGAACGTTTCATGCAATGAATTCAAAGCCTTTTTAACATCATCTTTTCTAATGACCGCTGAAATATTACGTTCAGAAGCTCCCTGCGCTATTGCCCTAATATTAACATTGTTTCTGCCTAGGGTACTGAACATTTTTCCGCTGAGTCCTTGATGACTTTTCATATTGTCGCCTATTAAGGCAATGATGGACAAGTCACTTTCTATAATTACTGGTTTTATTCTATTGGATACAATTTCATATTCAAATGCTTTATCTACGGCTTGTTTTGCTGCCTTCGCATCTTGATCTGCGATACCAATACAAATGGAATGTTCTGACGAAGCCTGGGTTATCAGAATAACACTGATATGGGCATTGGATAAGGTTTCAAAAAAACGCTTGGAAATTCCAGGGATGCCCACCATACTTGACCCTTCTAATGAGAGTAAAGCTATGTTTCCAACATGACTAATACCTCGAACTGATTTTCCTTGTTCGTTTTTATTTTTTGTAATGAGCGTTCCCTCATCTTTAGGGGCAAAAGTGTTTTTTATGATAATGGGGATTCCTTTTTGAAGTACGGGTTGAATAGTTGGTGGATAGAGCACTTTAGCTCCAAAATGCGATAACTCCATAGCCTCTTCATAAGAAATATGGGAAACGCATTTAGCTTGTTTTACCAATTTAGGATTCGCAGTGTACATACCACTGACATCGGTCCATATTTCCAACACTTCTGCATTGGTAGCCGCAGCGAGGATTGCCGCGCTATAGTCAGACCCACCACGCCCAAGTGTCGTGGCTTTTCCAGCGTGTGATGCAGCTACGAAACCAGGTATAATGGTTACTTTATGTGTGGTATTGGCGAAATAATTAGCACAGTTGGTATTGGTCAATTCAAAATCTACTTCAGCCTTACCAAATGCCTCATTGGTGATAATCAAAGTTCTTCCATTTCTGAGGGTACTATCAAGTCCCTCGCTTTTTAAAAATTCACTGATAATAAATGATGATAGTATTTCGCCATAGCTCACAACCTTGTCTGCAAGTTTTGGGGTTGCCTCTCCAATGAGGTACGAACCCTCTAATAGGGTTTCTAAATCATTTAATTCAGATTTTACCTTACCTAAGATTCCACTTTGTTCTTTAACAGGAAAGAGCTCTTTTATGGCTTCAATATGCCTTTCTTCAATTTCATTCAATCCATTTTCATAGTTTAAATCTTGGTTTGAAGCTAAATCCAAAGTTTCAAGAAGGAGGTTGGTAATACCTCCAAAAGCAGAAACCACTACTCCAATTTTTGACGCCTTGGTTTCTTCAAGAATAGATTTGACAAGTTTTATATTGTGTGCGTTGGCAACAGAAGTTCCACCAAATTTTAAAATTTTCATTTTCTTTGAAATTGATTACGATAAAAGGAATAAGCGTGAGGACGGATGAATTAATAGTACATTACCCCAAAGGGGTTGTTGTAAAAGTAATAGCGGAAATAATAGTCTTAAGATTCATCAGAATGCCTTTATATCGTTTGGTTTATAGCGCACCATACGATTTGTGATTTCAAATGTAGTACTTTTGTCGAGTGCTTCAAATGATTACCAAATTTTTATCAAATTATCAATTTTAGTTAAATTTTAGTACCGAATGAAAATTTTTACTGCCGAACAAATCTATGCCGCTGACAGATTCACAATTGAAAAACAACAAATAACAAGTGATTTATTAATGGAACGTTCTGCTACTCAAATTTTTGAGTGGATGAATGCCCGACTTCAAGGAGCACAAGTACGAATCCACCTTTTTTGTGGTATTGGTAATAATGGTGGTGATGGAATCGCTTTGGCCAGGCATTTACATGAGAAAGGATATGCGATTAGCGTATACGTTGTTAACTATAGTGATAAAAGGTCAAAAGATTTTTTAATAAATCTGGATCGTTTAAAAGACCGCAAACTTTGGCCAGAGTTTTTAGACTCCGATTGTTCATTTCCAGAGATTGGTGGCGATGACATTATTGTAGATGCCATCTTTGGTATTGGTCTTAACAGGGCACCGGATGATTGGGTAGCTAAATTGATTAAACACCTTAACAGTTCTTCTGCATTCATTTTAGCAGTTGATATTCCATCAGGACTTTTTACAAATCAGGTTCCAAAGAATCATGAGTATGTTATTCGAGCGAACCATGTCTTAAGCTTTCAGGCTCCAAAGTTGGCGTTTTTTCTTCCTCAAACTGGGATTTTTGTAAATCAATGGGAACTTTTAGATATTGGTTTGGATGGAGAGTATTTGTTCAAAACAGATACAGCGTTTGAATTGATTGGGAAACCGGAAGTGTTGCCAATGTATCGCCCCCGGCTTAAGTTTTCGCATAAAGGTAGTTATGGACATTCTTTACTTATTGGTGGTAGTTATGGTAAGATTGGAGCCGCGCAATTAGCGGCAAGGGCTTGCATAGAAGCGGGTAGCGGGTTGGTTACCGCTTATTTGCCAAAGTGTGGATATATACCCATGCAAACAGCTGCGCCAGAGATAATGGTTATCACAGATGATGAGGACAAGCGAATAGAAAATATCAGTTTTGATATAAAACCCACTGTTGTTGGTATTGGAATGGGTATGGGAACCAACAAAGAAACGGTTCAAGCGTTTACTGATTTTATTAAAACCAACAAAACCCCTCTGGTAATTGATGCTGACGGATTGAATATTTTGGCCATGCATCCAGAGTTGTTGAAAAAGCTTCCGGAGCAATCCGTATTAACCCCACATTTAAAAGAACTGGAGCGGTTAATAGGAATTTGGAAAGATGATTTTGATAAATTGGAAAAAACCAAAACGTTTTCAAAGAAATACAACTGTATTGTGGTAATTAAGGGCGCACATACGATTACCGTTTATGATGGTGTTGGGTACATCAATTCTACAGGGAATCCGGGAATGGCCACTGCCGGTAGTGGAGATGTTTTAGCGGGAGTCATAACTGGGTTTATCGCTCAAGGGTATGTTCCGTTAAATGCCGCTATATTTGGTGTTTATTTGCATGGTCTCGCTGGTGATGTTACCGTTTCAGAAAGTGGTTACGAATCGGTAACGGCAACAAAATTGATTAGCAATTTAGGTAAAGCTTTTCTAGAGCTATTTAGAAGACCAGAGCAACCACAACCAGTAGAAGAATCAAACTAGATTTTTTTCGGCTTCCTCTTTTTTAATCTTTTTTTAATCCAAGCAAAGGCATTGTCATACTCTATGAAAAATTCCATATTCTTTTTATAGAACATTTTTTCAATCTTGAAGTTGTGCATATCAATCTCTTTTTTTGAAACGATAGCAAAAGCCTTAAGGTTATCCAAACCTCTGATATACGTATATATGATTGGATCAATAGCATAAGAGTTACGTCTTAAACTGATATAACCAAAATCTTTTCCTCTAAAGTGAATTTCTGAAATACCAATAATTTGATATGCTCTTTCAAGTGTTATGGTAGCCCCTTCTTCAAAGGTTGATACCATATAATCATCATATACCTGTACAATGCCAATATCCAAATGATATTCTTTAACCACAATGGCTTTTCTAGTAAAACCCATTTTCATGCCCCATTTTATTTATAGTGTTAAGGCGAAAGTAGTTTTAAGGGGCGCCAAACTGAAAATTTTTAGATTAAAGACCAAAATATCGTTTATAATGTTAAAAATATACTTTGATATGAGTATTAGGTGAGGTGAAGTGTTGGGTATAAAAAAAGGAGCCATAATCAAACGGCTCCTTTTTTTAATTGGTACTAAATTACGTTTAAGCTTCAGAAGACTTTTCCTGTTTTTTAATTTTAATAGTCAACTCTTCTTTCTTTTCATTTAAATCCATGAAAATACTATCTCCTTCACTAAGGTTAGAGTTTACTATTTCTTCTGCTAGGGCATCTTCTATATACTTTTGGATAGCTCTTTTTAAAGGTCTTGCACCATACTGCTTGTCAAATCCTTTTTCGGCAATATAATCCTTAGCTTTTTCTGATAGCTGTAAGTCGTACCCAATGTCTTTAATTCGTCCAAATAGTTTTGCTAACTCAATATCGATAATCTTGTGAATATCTTCACGCTCTAATGCGTTGAAAACGATTACATCATCAATTCTATTAAGAAACTCAGGAGCAAAAGCTTTCTTCAAAGCATTTTCGATAACACTTTTTTGATGACTATCTGCCTGCGCTTTCTTTGAGGCTGTACCAAAACCAACGCCTTGACCAAAGTCTTTTAATTGTCTTGCTCCAATATTAGAGGTCATAATAATAATGGTATTTCTAAAATCAATTTTACGACCAAGACTATCGGTTAAAAAACCATCATCTAGTACTTGTAGCATCATATTAAACACATCTGGATGCGCTTTTTCAACCTCATCCAGTAAAATTACCGAATAGGGTTTTCTTCTTACTTTCTCCGTTAATTGACCACCTTCCTCATAGCCTACATAGCCTGGAGGTGCACCTACTAGCCTAGAAATCGCAAATTTCTCCATGTATTCACTCATATCAATACGAATCAACGCATCTTCGGAGTCAAACAATTCTTTAGCGAGAACTTTTGCCAATTGGGTTTTGCCTACGCCAGTTTGTCCTAAAAAGATAAACGAACCAATTGGTTTGTTAGGGTCTTTTAGACCAGCTCTGTTTCTTTGTATTGCCTTGGCAACTTTAGCTACGGCTTCATCTTGACCAATTACATTACTTTTAATAAGAGCGGGTAGTTCAGCTAATTTGTTGCTTTCTGTTTGTGCAATTCTGTTTACGGGAATTCCGCTCATCATTGAAACAACATCGGCTACATTGTCTTCTGAAACTTCTTCGCGATTCAATTTACTGTCTTCTTCCCATCTTTCTTGGGCAGAAGCTAAGTCCTTTTCCAATCGCTTTTCGTCATCACGAAGCTTCGCCGCTTCTTCATATTTTTGTTTTTTGACAACGCTGTTTTTTAATTGACGTACATCATCCAACTGCCCTTCGAGTTCCAATATTTGTTTTGGAACATCCATGTTTACAATATGAACCCGAGAACCCGCTTCGTCCAATGCATCAATGGCTTTGTCCGGTAAAAACCGGTCTGTCATATACCTGTTTGTAAGGGTAACGCAGGCCTTAATGGCATCATCGGTGTAAGTAACGTTATGGTGGTCTTCATATTTGCCCTTGATATTCATAAGAATTTCAACGGTTTCATCTACTGTGGTAGGTTCAACAATTACTTTTTGAAACCTTCGTTCTAGAGCGCCATCTTTTTCAATATATTGACGGTATTCATCAAGGGTAGTTGCACCTATACATTGAATTTCACCTCTTGCTAGAGCAGGTTTAAACATATTTGAGGCGTCTAAACTTCCAGTAGCACCACCGGCACCTACTATGGTATGGATTTCATCAATGAATAAAATGATATCATCATTCTTTTCAAGTTCATTCATTACCGCTTTCATCCTTTCTTCAAACTGTCCCCTATACTTTGTTCCAGCTACAAGAGAGGCTAAATCAAGGGTGACCACACGTTTGTTATAAAGTATGCGAGAAACTTTTTTGTTTATAATTCGCAAGGCTAAACCTTCGGCTATGGCACTTTTGCCAACCCCGGGTTCCCCTATTAAAAGCGGATTGTTTTTCTTTCTTCTACTTAATACTTGTGATACACGTTCAATTTCTTTTTCCCTACCAACAACAGGGTCTAACTTGTCTTCTTCTGCCATTTGTGTTAGGTCACGACCGAAGTTGTCCAAAACAGGTGTTTTGGATTTTTTGTTTCCTTTTTGCGCGCTAGAAGAACCAAAAGAACTCTCTTTGGCATCACCAGTTTCTTCGGAATCACCAGGGAATGATTCCGATGTTGGGGAATCTATATAATCATCATCACTCGTAATCATTGATTTGAATTGATCTTTGACATTATCGTAGTCAACCTTAAGCTTGTGCAATAGTTTTGTAGTGGGATCATTCTCATTTCTTAAGATACAAAGTAATAAATGAGCCGTGTTTATGGA
>CAYGUO010000123.1:0-9587 GCA_964353095.1 uncultured Flavobacteriaceae bacterium
GGTCAACATTCTTTTACCGGCTGAAAATATCTTGCCCAAAACACTGGTATCTTGATTGGACCCATCACCAAAAATAGTATCCATTTTAATATCCGTATCCATCATCATAAAACTTCCCGCTTCCGCTACCACAGCTTCTTGTGGGTCCAGTTCTATTTCGACATATTGCATTTCTTCTCCGTAAATCTCATAATCTATTTCGTGTGCGTTCATAATTAAGATTTTTTTCATTCCCGCATAAACAGGAATCTGATTTTTTTTGTTGATAGTTATTAGTTGATGAAAAAAAGATTTTGTTACAATGGGCCATACCCAGCATAGTTTCCGCGCAGTTCAAATGCTAAGCCAGCGTCTTAAAAATCACACTACAAAAAAGAAATTTTGTGTCTTAATTTACAGATAGCAATACAATATCAAAGATAAGTACCGCACCACCTGGTATGCTACCTCTGCCATTATTACCATAACCCAGCCGTGAGGGAATCAACAAAACCCCTCTACCACCTTCGCCAAAATAGGTCAATCCCTCTGTCCATCCAGGAATTACTTGATTCAAGTTAAATGAAATACCATCTGAGTTGCTTTGGTCAAAAATGGTACCGTTGGTAAAATAACCGTTATAGGCTACCGTTACATTAGAACTCGCCGTAGGTCTATTACTAGACCCTGCTTCATTAATTACATAATAAAGCCCGGTAGCTGTTTTTTGTGCATTAAGGCCTTGTGCGGTAATATAATCTTGAATTTCTTGATCATTTGCTTCCGTAAAATCAGTTTCTCCATCATCAGAAGAACAACTAAAAACCAATAATAACATCAAGGGAATCAAAACTTTCTTCATAATAGGTCTCAGATTTACTAATAAACATTTCATTTTTAGACAATTTTTTGTTTTGTGGGCAATATCAGAATTAACATGATAACCCCGAAATTTTGTTTTAAAAACTGGAAAACAATTTTAGTGATAAGCGCAACTTTACCAAGCTATTTTTTCAATCTCAAGGTCCATTCAAAATTAAATGTGGAAACCACTACCCCATCTGTGTTTACCCCAATAGCTTTCATCCAAATGGTTTGGCCCTCACCTGTTTCTATGGTTTTATCCAAGGCATCTTTTATCAAATGACCATCATTACAGGTAAACGTAATTCGCCCAGTCGCTTTTTTTGAAAAGTTCGCAGTATTATTTTGCACCAACATGGAGATTTTATGTCCACTTTTCTCAATCTGTGCAATTACCATTGCTCCCGTACTCAACTCAGCAGCCATACCTTGTACCGCCCAAAACATAGAATTAAACGGGTTCTGATTGATCCATCTGTGCTTCACGGAGGTTATCGCTTTTTGCTCATCTAGGTAACGTAAGCGAACCCCGCACCACCAAGCAGATGGCAATTTAAAAAAGGAAAAAGTATTGAATTTACTAGCACTTAGAGCCATATTATTTGAATATTTTGATAAAAATACCCAAAATATTCTCGATTTCAATATGTTAATTAAAAGTTAATATTTAGTACTATGTGTTGCATAGTACCTTCTTTTGGATATATATTTGTATCGTAAGCTAATAGGTAAACTATTTTATTTGCCAAACCATCAATCAAAAATCATGACAGAATCATTGACTAAACACGAGCGAAACTTATCTGCGATTATTCATGCGTCTACCTTTTCGAAGTACTTTATTCCGTTTGGGAATTTCATTTTACCCCTAATTCTATGGACGGCAAATAAAAAAGAATATGAATTTGTAGACTACAACGGTAAACAGGCTTTGAATTTTCAAATCAGTATGCTTTTGTATTCCATCGTTGCCGGTTTAATAAGCATTCCGTTTTTCGTGGGATTTTTACCCGACCTTTTTGACGGTAACTTTTTTGGTTTACATAAACTAAGTGATTTCAACAACCTAAATATTCATATTAGTAGTGACGATTTCCGGTTTGGTCGTTGGTTATGGCCCGCTGGTATTACAGGGGTGCTACAGGCCGGACTCGTCATTATTAATGTGGTATATACCATTTTAGCTACCATCCGAACAAATGAGGGAGAAACTTTTAAATATCCCTTCACTATAAAATTCATCAAGTAATGGGCATATTCAAAACATTATTGGCTTTTGGTGCTCTAAGTATCTCTTTGACCATACAAAGTCAAATGGAAACAGAATCGGCACTCTTTGAAACCTTAAAAGAAAAGGACAGTATTCTTTTTGACGCTGCCTTTAACAATTGTAGTATTGACACTTTGAATAGTTTATTTACTGAAGATTTTGAATTTTATCACGACAAAGGTGGGCTTACAGAAGGTAAAAAAGCATTTGTTGGTAGAATTGCGCAAGATTGTTCTAATAGAGATTTTCAATTGCCACAACCAGCAAAAAGAATTTTAATAGCAGAAAGTTTAGAAGTTTATCCAATGTATAAAGATGGTGAATTGTATGGTGCTGTTCAACATGGCGTACACTCTTTTGAGTTTTTAAATGAAAATCAAGAATACCAGAAAGGGGATATTGCCAAATTCACACATGTTTGGATATTAGAAGAAGGCACTTGGAAAATAAAAAGAGAACTGAGTTATAATCATCGTTTGCAAACCAATTAACAATCAAAAAACAGGAGTTTAATCATCAATCAAAAAAAACATCAATCAACTGGTGCTCATCACATCAACCAAAAACCAATCACAGTCCCTCTCCTCATCAGAGAGGGTCGTAGTGAGAAAAAACGAACAGTTAATTTAATACGAATCCTATAATTATGAATATAGAAAACACAAAAGCACAAATGCGCAAAGGGGTTCTGGAATATTGTATATTATCTATCTTAAGGGATAAAGACAAATATGCTTCAGAAATTCTTGCAGCCTTAAAAGACGCTAAAATGCTGGTGGTTGAGGGTACTATTTATCCTTTATTAACTAGGTTAAAAAATGCGGGGCTATTGAATTATCGTTGGGAGGAATCCACATCTGGTCCACCTCGTAAATATTACGCCCTTACCGAAACGGGGCAGTTGTTTCTCAACGAACTCAACGGCACCTGGGATGAACTTAGAAATGCAGTCAATTTGGTAACCAACTCTAATAAGTAGCAAAAAAATGAACAAGACAGTAAATATAAATTTAGCAAACACCCTCTTTCACATTGATGATGAGGCATATAATAAGCTTAGACGTTACCTAGAGTCCATTAAAAGGTCTTTTTCTGGTACCGCCGGAAGCGAAGAAATCATAGCTGATATTGAAGCTAGAGTGGCCGAACTTTTCTTAGAGAAAATGGAAAATGATCGCCAAGTCATTACGCAGAAAGAAGTAGATGCCGTTATCAATATCATGGGGCAGCCAGAAGATTATATGGTTGATGAAGATATTTTTGAAGACCAACCAAAATCTTCAAATAAAACATACAAAGATACTTCTAAGGTAAAAAAACTATATCGTGACATTGACAATAAATATATTGGTGGCGTATGTTCAGGCCTCGAATACTATTTAGGTTTTGATGCCCTTTGGATTCGATTGATCTTCTTGTTACTTGGGGTATTTACCGGTTTTGGTATTATAGCCTATATTTTACTATGGATTTTAGTACCCGAGGCAAATTCAACTTCCCAAAAATTGGATATGACGGGAAAGCCAATCAACATCAGCAATATAGAACGCAAAGTTAAAGAGGGGTTTGATGATGTTGCCGACAAGGTAAAAAATGTCGATTATGATAAAATGGGCAATAAGGTCAAAAACAGCTCCAAGACCTTTTTTGATACCGTGGGTGATATTATCATGTTCTTATTTAAGGTATTTGGTAAATTCATCGGTATTTTATTGATCATTATAGGTGCCGCCACGTTAATAGGGCTTTTTATAGGGTTATTTACGGTAGGTATTATTGATGTGGTGCATTTTCCTGGTGTGGATTTTTACGATATTATCAACACCACAGGCGCACCAGTTTGGGTCGTTTCATTATTGTGTTTTTTCGCAATAGGAATACCTTTCTTTTTTCTGCTCTATCTAGGATTGAAAATATTAGTGAACAACCTAAAATCAATAGGTAATATTGCTAAATTCTCTTTGCTCGGTTTATGGCTAATCGCTATTGGAGTATTGATTGCCCTTGGTGTAAGACAAGCAGCGGCACACGCTTTTACGGGAACCACCACTATTAATGAGGAGTTTTACGCAGAAACTCCTATCGATACCTTAACAATTAGCATGCGTTCAACGGAGAGCATTGACTATGATAATAGTTTTAGGTTTGATGATTTACGTATGGTTTATGATGATAATGGTACCGCCCTTTTGTATTCCAATGATATCCGTTTTGATATCAAAAAATCAGAAGATAGTATTGTTCGCTTTAAAATAAGAAAAGATGCTAATGGAAGTTCATTTGAGTCTGCCAGGGAGCGGTCAAATAATATCGATTATGGATACACATTTGAAAATAATGAACTCGTACTCAATGACTATTTGACTACTGGTACCAGCAACCAAATGAGAGATCAAGAAGTGAGGTCTACGTTATACCTGCCAGAAGGAATGTATGTGAAATTTGATGAGAATGTTAACGGAAACATTGGTAGAAGCACCAAAAATGATCGTGACTATTACCGTAGTGATATCGTTGGGCATCTATGGAAAATGGCAGGTGATGGTGAACTAAAATGTCAAAACTGTCCAGCTGATTCCTTTGATGATAACGATGATGACAACGGTCAAATTATCATTAATGAAGATGGTATTGATATCAAAATAAATGATCGTAATGAACAGGGCAAAATCATTATTAATGAAGATGGTATAGACATTGATGTGCAAGATAATGGCGAGTCTTTTAAAATGAAGGTCGATGAAAATGGAGTTGAGATTAAGGCGGACGACGATAACTAAAATTACAATTGGGGAAGTAATTTAAACAGTTGAGCAAGTATTAATGGAAAACCACAATTAGAAATACGAATTTTAATCAATCAATTAATAACAAACACCCAGAACAACTGGGTATAAAAAACAACAGTCATGACAACTTTAGCACGAATGGCAATTGCCGCATTATTAGCACTATTACTATCTTCTTGCGCCTTTAACATGAATTTTGGCGATGGAAAACAAGGAAATGGACAAGTAGTAGAAGAATCAAGAAAAGTAAGTGAAGATTTTACAGTAGTATCCGCTTCAGAAGGGCTAGACGTTTTTGTAACGCAAGGCAGTGACTTTAAAATTAGGGTCGAAGCTGATGAAAATATTATCGAACTGATTGGTACAGATATCAAAAATGGACGGCTTAGAATTCATGCTATTGAAAATATAGGGCGAGCGACCAAAAATATCTACGTAACCTTACCTACTGTTACCGCATTAGAAAGCTCTAGCGGTGCCGATTTAATTGCCAATAATGTAATTAAAGCTGACCGTATTGATCTAGATGCCAGTAGTGGTTCAGATATTGAAGTAGAAGTAAACGCTAACGAAGTGAATGCGAGCTCTAGTAGCGGTGCAGATATTGAAATCTCTGGAAGAACAGATAGGCTAGATGCTGATGCAAGTAGTGGTTCTGATATAAAAGCCAGAGATTTAATGGCTAAAATTTGTAACGCAGATGCCAGTAGTGGTTCTGATATTTCCGTTAATGTTTCTGAATCATTGACAGCTGATGCTAGTAGTGGGGCAGATATATCTTATACCGGCGAAGCCAACGTGACCCAAAAGAAATCAGTTTCAGGCAGCGTACACAAGTATTAACCATTCCCCCAACTTAAAAATTTCAAACCCTAAGCCAAAACTTAGGGTTTTGTTGTTTTAACCTATTTCTTTATGATATAGATTATTTATTAACTTAATAATTAGCTATTTAACAATTTTTTGTACCTTAAAAGATGAAATAATCATTTTACTAAAAATTTGAGCCATGAAAAAATTACTTAGCATGGTTTTCTTGGTGTTGGTATTGCTATCTGCCGCAATACTGACCTCATCTAAACCTGAAAATTATCACTCTATTGAAGGTACTTGGGAATTGGAAAGTTTTCATCAATATAATGATGGTGTCAACATTTCAAGCACGGATCCCAAAGCAGACGGTTACAGGCAAGTTAAAATGTACTATAATGGTAAGGTAATGTGGTCACGTTATGTACCAAATGAACCCAATGGGCGATTCGGGTATGGCTCCTATTACATTACAGGCGACGAGCTACATGAAACCATTATTTACGGCGATAATGAAATGATGAAAGCTCTCGATACCTTAACGGAGTTTGTTTTTGAGCTTGACCTTAGAAATGATGCTTTTAGCCAAATAACCTTGGATGAAGAAGGTAACCGTACCTTTTCAGAAAATTACAAACGAATAGATTAAGTACTAAAAAAATAGACTGTTTAAAAAGTAGCCCAATAATAGACCTTTTCGGGCAGCGAAGTATTCCGCAAGGTTTGGAAAACCAAACAACAGATTCTTTTCGCCGAATACTAGAACTCTGAAAGACAATGTATTCTTACTTTTTAAACAGCCTGTCGCTAACTTTTAAATATTGTAGGTTAGGCTACGGCTTCTTCTTTAGATTCTACTGCTGCTAAATAACGCTCAGCATCAAGTGCGGCCATACAACCGGTACCAGCTGCTGTCACGGCTTGTCTATATTCCTTATCCTGCACATCGCCGCTTGCAAATACCCCTGGTTTGTTGGTCTTGGTTGATTTTCCTTCTGTAATAATATATCCGGTATCATCCATAGTTAATTGTCCTTTAAAGATATCAGTATTTGGTTTATGCCCTATAGCAATGAACAAACCTGTTATCTCGATAGTTTCCTTCTCACCTGTTTGGTTATTTACCATTCGCAAGCCTTCAACTACCTGTTCTCCTAATACCTCGTCAACCTCAGTATTATAACGCACTTCAATATTAGACAAACTATTTACACGGTGTTGCATAGCCTTTGAAGCACGCATATGATCTTTACGTACCAACATGGTTACCTTGTTACAGATATTCGCCAAATAAGATGCCTCTTCCGCAGCCGTATCACCTGCACCAACAATAGCTACATCTTGCTTTTTATAAAAGAAACCATCGCAAACCGCACAAGCAGAAACACCTCCGCCACGCAAACGCTGTTCACTTGGTATATTAAGATATTTTGCGGTAGCCCCAGTTGAAATTATAATACTTTCAGCTTCTATGGTTTTGCTATCATCTACAGTAACTTTATGGATGCCGCCAACCTCATCACTAAAATCTACAGCGGTTACCATTCCAATTCTAACCTCAGTGCCAAAACGTTCTGCTTGTTGTTGTAATTGCACCATCATTGTTGGCCCATCAATACCCTCTGGGTATCCCGGAAAGTTATCCACTTCTGTTGTGGTGGTTAGTTGCCCACCTGGCTCCATACCAGTATACATAACTGGTTTTAAATCTGCTCTTGAGGCATAAATCGCTGCAGTATAGCCCGCAGGACCCGAACCAATAATCAATGTTTTTAATCTTTCAATCTGTTCTGACATAATAAAAATATACGCTTGTTCTTAGTATTACAAAAGTAGGATTTTTGACTAAAACCTTACACTTGGTTATTAGAGCTTATGAACAAAAAAACTGACTAAAAGTTGAGATGTAGGGATACAAACTAAATGACCCTGTTTTTGAGACCAACGATAAAATAATACCCATTGAGCTTGAAGCCTTTGATAGCTACGCTCGGTTTTCAATTTAGAAATTATACCAACGCGATTTGTATTTGAATTGAACCAAGCTTTAAACGTAGTGAAAATAGGAGATAAGAACAATAATTTCAATATAAGACACATAAGTAAGCTAAAATAAAATACCCTGATAATAATTTAATTATCAGGGTACTAAAGTAGTTCGTCGGGATGACAATCCTAAAATATGAATATTAGATGCCTGTAAGTCAATACTTCACTTTGTTAATTTAAAGCTGTACACGGTATTGCAATTTCTTTAACAAATAGATGTAAATTGATGTAATTCTTTAGTCTTTAAAAATAACATATTACTCAAATAAAATAAAATCTTAGAAAATCCTAAGTAAATATACTGATACTCTTTCCTTTCAGAAAGCAATTTAGGAATAAGCCACTCCTTATTTATAAAAAAATTCCGTCTTTTAAGACACCATTAATTATTTCTTTCCAAAATAAATCACTTAAAAAAGTGACTTATAACAAGTAAGTGTTTCTTACACAACAACAATGTCAGGTCAAATCGCACTTAGTGTTGTTTTTACAACATGAATACCCGTTTAAGGTTAAAAAAATAAACCTTTAAGCAATCTATCTCTTAATCAGTTTTTGATAGATAAAATTACTAACCAATTTAGTACTATGAAAAAAGTTCCCCAACTAATAGGATTTCATAAAGGTAATCCTATGCACATATTTTTAGTATTATTCCTTCTGATATGTTTCACTAAGATAAATGCTCAACTAAGCGATGTCCATTATCTACCGCCGTTAAAACAAGTTTCTAATAATGCTGCTATAACCCAACAAGCATTTTATTTGTCCACTCCAGAGGCGACGGCTTTTGATGTAGAAGTATTTATTGGAACTAGTACTACTGCAGTTACGACACTTTCAGTTTCTAATGGCAGCCCTGTTATTTTTGAAGATTTTAATGGAGATACCATTGCAAATGAAAATGGAGACAATAACATTACGCTTGTTACCAATACAAATACTGGGGTTGTTCTCAGTAATAGTGGTTTACGATTTCAATCCACGGGAGGAGAAAAATTTTATGTTAATTATCGGGGACGGTCTACCTCACAAGCAACATCGCTCACCTCTAAAGGTGCTCGGGCAGCAGGAACATCATTTAAATGGGGTGGCATTCCTAATAGGGCAACAAATGCCAATTTGACCACCACTCTGGGCATAATGGCTACTGAGGATGGTACAACGGTTAATGTTTTTGGATACGACCCCAACTGTGAGTTCAGATTACAAGCAAATCGAGGTGGAATAACAGCCGATAATATACAGATTAACTTAAATGCTGGTCAGACTTATGTATTAGAAGCTGCACTAAATGAAACTACTGCAAATATTGATGGTTGGCTAGGTGCTTCAATACAATCAGATAAAAAAATAGTCATAAGTAATGGTGGGCTTAATGTTGGTGTTTTAAATGGAAACCAAGGTCGTGATGCAGCGATAGACCAGCCAGTACCTGAAAATGTTTTAGGTCGTGAATATGTCTTTATTCGTGGCAATGGTGCCACCAATAATCAAACGGAGTTTCCAATAATCATAGCAACACAAAATAATACAGAAATCTTTGTAAATGGTTCGACAACGCCTGTAGTCACCTTAAATAATGGAGAATATTTTGAAGTTCCTGGAAGTAATTATTCTTCAAATACTGCGGGTGGAAATATGTATATTACTTCGTCTAAGGAAGTATATGCCTATCAATGCTTGACTGGAGCCTCAGGAAGGCAAACTTTAGGATTAAATTTTATTGCGCCTGTAAACTGTTTATTGCCGAGTACACTAAGTAACATCGCAGATATTCAAGATGTAGCCAATGCGAACCTCAGCGAAGTGGCCTTTTTTGATGT
>CAYGUO010000124.1:0-9379 GCA_964353095.1 uncultured Flavobacteriaceae bacterium
CCCTTATTCTTGTTCAAACTGAGGCTATATGCGCTCTGCTATCCTAAGCTTTGCAGAACGTGCTCTATTGTTCTGCCTTATTTCATTTGCTGATGGCACTATTAACCGTCCTATTTTTTTAAAGGGAACATTAATGTTTCCATAAAAATCCTTTTCCGGTTCATTTTCAAAACTACCAGCCCTCACAAATCGCTTTACCAAACGGTCCTCTAAAGAATGATAACTGATCATACTCAATCGCGAACCTTTACGAAGCACTTCTGGCGTCTGCTCTAAAAACACTTTTAACACTTCAATCTCTTGATTGACCTCAATACGAATTGCCTGATAGATCTGTGCCAATATTTTATTCTCCTTCATTTTTGGCAGATACTGCTTTAAAACCATTTTTAACTGCTCTGTAGTTTTAATGGGGTTTTCAAGTCTTGCCTCAACAACTGTTTGTGCAATAGCTTTGGCATTGCGCAATTCACCATAATCAAATAATACTTTAGCTAATTCTTCTTGATTATACTTGTTGATCACCGTATGGGCAGAAAGTTTATTCTTTTTGCTCATACGCATATCCAAATCAGCATCAAATCGAATTGAAAAGCCCCTTTCAGCAACATCAAACTGATGTGAGGAAACTCCAAAATCTGCCAAAATTCCATCAACCTCTAAAATGCCATAGAACTTTAAAAACTGTTTTACAAACCTGAAGTTTTCATTGATCAACGTAAAGCGCGAATCTTCAATAGAATTTAAAAGTGCGTCTTCGTCTTGATCAAAGGCGAACAATTTGCCTTCAGGCCCCAGTCTTTTCAATATTTCTTTGGAGTGCCCGCCGCCGCCAAAAGTGACGTCAACATAAACTCCATCTTCTTTAATATTTAACCCATCTACTGACTCCATCAGCAGTACGGGATTATGATACTGGCTTGTCATTTTTGCCAAATGCTGTTTTGAGCATTACTTTATACTCCTCATTTGCGATATCATTTTCAGCATCATAACTCTCCTTATCCCAAATTTCAATGATATCAATCGTGGCGGTGATCACCACCTCCTTTTTAATCGCCGCATACGCTGCCAAGACCTTTGGTATTTGCAGGCGGTTGCTCTCATCTATATTCACCAATTGCGCACCCTCAACAAATTTTCTTAGCGTACGTACATTTTCAGGGTCAAAAAGATCTTTTTCCTTTAAATCCATCATCATTCTGTTGTACTCTGAAACAGGATACAACTCAAGACACCTTGAAAACCTGCCGTGCTTGATCACAAAACCATCGTTCATAAGCGGCACCAACTGTGTCTTTAGGCTAGACGGTATCGTCACCCTACACTTGGCATCTGCCTTACAATTAAATGTACCTATGATGTTAATCATACAACTGGTTAGGTTCTTTATGAAATCAAATATATATATTATTAGACATTACCACCCACTTTCACCCACTTATTTATCAAAAATCTAAAAAAATAACGTTAAAAACCCACTTGATAGTATATTTTTTTACTTCTAATCGATTTATATTTTGAAATAATTATAATCAAAAGCAGCTTTGGAACTTTTCAACACTCCATTTTGAATGATTTGAAATGCCTATATTTGGCACGCTAGACCCAACTAATTAAATGGAAGAAGAGATAAAAAAGGAAGGAAAGTTCAGGTATATTGAGATTGGAGAAGGAAAGCCCATTATCATATTACACGGACTAATGGGAGGTTTGAGTAATTTTCATGGGGTTACCAGCTTTTTTCCGCCAAAAGGCTATAAGGTTTTGGTGCCTGAACTGCCTATTTATGATATGCCGATGCTCAAGACCACGGTAAAAAACTTCGCCAAATTTTTAGCAGATTTTATTAAGCATAAAGCGCTCACAGATGTGATTCTTTTAGGGAATTCTCTTGGGGGGCATATTGGATTGTTGCACACAAAAATGTACCCTGATTTAGTTAAGGCTTTGGTGATTACCGGTAGCTCTGGGCTTTACGAAAGTGCGATGGGCGACGGATATCCAAAGCGTGGCGATTACGAATTCATTAAGAAAAAAGCACAAGATGTTTTTTACGACCCCGCAGTAGCTACCAAAGAGATTGTAGACGAGGTTTTTGCTACAGTGAACGATAGAATGAAATTGGTTAAAACCTTGGCTATTGCCAAAAGTGCAATTCGCCATAACATGTCTAAAGATTTACCAACCATGAAAACCCCTACTTGTATTATTTGGGGTGAAAATGATTCCGTTACTCCCCCAAACGTGGCCAAAGAATTTCATGAATTGTTACCAGATTCTGATTTGTTCTGGATTAAAAAATGTGGCCACGCCCCTATGATGGAACATCCAAAGGAATTTAATACCATACTCGATACTTGGCTTGCAAAAAGAGACTTTTAGGAATTTAAAATTAACGATCAAGTATCCTTTTTCTTAATCGAAGTTCAAAACCTTCAAACCAATGAAAATTACTTCCGCAGAATTTGTAATGAGCAATTCTGATGTGGCAAAATGCCCTAAGGAGCCGATACCGGAATATGCTTTTATTGGCCGTTCCAATGTGGGCAAATCGTCACTCATTAATATGTTGGTTGACAGAAAAAGTTTGGCCAAAACTTCAGGCCGACCTGGGAAAACACAACTTATCAATCATTTCAAAATCAATAATAACTGGTTTTTGGTCGATCTACCCGGTTATGGTTACGCAAGGGTTTCCAAAAAAGACAAAAAGGTATTTCAAAAATACATTACCGCATATTTTGAAAAACGAAAGCAGTTAGTGTGTGCCTTTGTTTTGGTGGATATTCGCCATGAACCACAACCTGTTGACATGGAATTTATGGAATGGTTAGGCACTCATGGTGTTCCGTTTGCCATAATTTTCACTAAAGCAGATAAATTAAAACCAGCTGCCATTGACCGGCAAGCCAATAAGTACTTGCAACGCTTAGTGGATACCGCTTGGGAAGAAGCTCCTAAACATTTTATAACATCATCTAGCAATAGAATGGGCAAGGAGGAATTGTTGGGGTATATTGATGGGGTTAATGGAAAGGTATCGCAAAGCGATTTTCTTTAGGTTACTTTATGCCATACACATTTCACAAGCGTGCAGCCCAAAGTGAAACGCGTAAAATTAATGACCAACTCTCTCCTTCAACAAACGAATAAGACCATGTGCCGTTTTCAATGCGTTCATTTCAGTTGAAGAAACCAAAACTTCCAACCCATTTTCACCTTCAATCAATGCAATGGGAAAATCAAACTTATAGCCAAACTTGCTCGCGTATTTTTTAGCAAACTCATCTTTATGTAAAAAAGTCATTTGGTTGTTGCTTTCTTGCCTAAACTTTTTCCAAGTACGGTTTTCAGCTACTACACCATAGGTGATGTCACACAATTTACAATCATAGGTTGACGGGCTAAATACCTTTTGCATACTGTCCATTAGGGCATTTCTAGCACCTGAGTTGGCATTGTATACAAAAATAATTTTTTGTTGGGTTTTCTTTTTCATCTCATAAAAATACGTTTGATTGCTATCAAAATAGCTTTAGAAAAATGTATTTTACATATTATTATAATTTTTTAGCACAACATCTATGACTACAACCCCGCGCAGCTTTCTAAAAACACTAACTATCATACATCTTGCTATGGTCGCTGGTCCACTCTTGGCCGCCACTATTTTTTTTATGAATACGGAACTACAAACCAACGGTACCCAAAGCGATATCTTCGTCTACATATTTCCAATCATTGCCTTGGCAGGCGTTTTTGGAAGTAAATTTTTGTTCAACCTATTTGTAAAGAATTTAAAAAATCATGAAACCCTACAAGCGAAACTTACGGGCTACCAAACGGCATCTTTGATTAAATATGGATTATTGGAAGGTCCGGCGCTTTTAAATATTGTATGGTTCAGTGTAACCGGTAATTTATTATACCTATCCATTGGCTGTGCTTTGATCTTATTTCTTTTTGTGCAAAGACCATCAGCTGATAAAGTGGAAAATGATTTAGTGCTTGATAGCGAGCATAAAAGACAATTCAGAAGAATGGACGAATCTATCTAGCATGCGGATTTTTCTCATCTCCATAATATTCGCCTTTTTAAGCAACACCAGCCTAAAAGCTCAAGATGCGTTCTTTGAACAATTGGCAGATTCTACAATCACATTGACTAATGACAGCGTCACTTATGACCCAGCTTATTTTTCCATTGCATATCCCAACGGTGATGTACCCTCCAACAAAGGGGTTTGCACTGATGTTATCATCCGGGCCTATCGAAAATTGGGTATTGATTTACAAAAAGAAGTGCATGAAGACATGGTTAGCAATTTTGGTGAATATCCTAAAATCTGGGGCTTAACGCGTACAGATAAAAATATTGACCATCGTCGCGTACCCAATTTGATGGTATTCTTTGAACGGTTCGGAGAATCACTTCCTATTACCAAAACAGCTTCTGACTATCTACCGGGCGATATTGTCTGTTGGAATTTAGGGGGTGCTATTACCCATATTGGAATCGTAACAAAAAAGAAAAACAACTTAGGAACAAGAAATCTAATCATACATAACATTGGAGCTGGCCAAGTTTTGCAAGATTGCCTTTTTGATTATCAAATAATTGGTCATTACCGCTATAAAATGTAGGTATTATTTCTTAAGTTCCAATTTCTCTTCAAAATAATCACAAAAATCTTTCATGGTTGCCGTCATTTTTTCATCTTGAGTGGCCTTCATAAAAGTATCTGTCATGGTGACCAAGGTCTGGTGAAAGAAAATTTTCATTTCATCAACAGGCATATCTTTGGTCCAAAGGTCAATTTTCAAAGACTCTTGATTCTTACTATCCCAGACCGAAAGCATCATCGCTTTAGCAGTTTCATTATCGATACCACCATCTTCGGCAGACCAAGTCAATTCTTCAGGTACCCGATTTTCATCAAGACCAACTTGCAATTTTATTTCTGAGGTGTGTTTAACAGCCATTTACTTTTTGGGTTTGTAGTTTGATTTTTTAAAAATAGCATCAGCAGGCATATCCAATAACTCCAAAAGGGTGACCTTCGGATTCTTGTCCATAAAAGCCCTTATTATTTGCCAACCAATATAACGGCCAAGGCGACCGGGTGATTCACTATCCAACTCTAACTGAAATTTCGAAAATGGTGCCGGGTCTAAAAACCTACGGTCTAATTTTGAATCGGTACTGTAGAGTAGTTCACGTTCAATAAAATACCGCCATACTTGCTCTTCGTTCGCCATGGCCCATACTACTTCTTCCGGCGTATAGTTGATACGCTGAAAGTCCTCAGTGTTGGGCAATAGCTTGTCTTTTATATATAGCTCTTTGCCGTAATACAGCATTCTTGACAAAAAGGTCCTGTTTCTAGGATATTTGTTTACTGTTTTCGCAAAAGCACTGGCAACATCTGAACTCAAGTACTGTTTATCTAAGTTTTGGGCAATATAATTGGCCAAGCCAGCATAAAACTTGTGATTACTACCTAAATAATTATCTACACCTACCAATAACAAGGTATCAGCAAGTACTACCCTATTTTCATACTGCACATCAGAAATAATGGTAATCACTTTAGGAGTTTTAAACGCCGGAAAATAATATTTGATATGTTTGAACAGTGATTCCAATGCTTTTTCTTCCTGCTTAAAATCACCTAAGTTCTTTTTAATTTCTTGTTGAATTTCCAACTGTAAGGTGTCTGTCAGTTTTGCAACCCAAACACTATCCGTGTATTGTGCTGGAAAAAGATAAGGATACTTGTTCTTCAGCTTTGGAATATCAGTAGGGGTCGCTTCAGCAAATTCAAGATCAAATCTTGCAACCTTTAAGGCTAAAGGTATTTTCGCTATTTCAGCAGCGGTTTTATCATCTTCTTCGCACGAAGTTATGAAAAGGACCAAAAAAGAAATCAAAAAGAATTTTAAGTTGCACTTCATTTTTAACATGCGACAGTTTAAATTTACGAAGTACAAAGGTAAATTTTTGAACTCAAAAGACAGCTATGCAAACAGAAAAGGTAATTGACCATATTGTAACTTGGTTAAGGGATTATGCAAACAACGCTAACATTAAAGGATTTGTTATTGGAATTTCTGGCGGAATTGACTCCGCAGTAACCTCCACGCTTTGTGCTAAGACAGGCTTGGAATTACTTTGCTTAGAAATGCCTATTCATCAAGGAAAGAACCAAGTTAGCCGAGCTGACAATCATATTAATTGGTTGATACAGCATTTTCCGAATGTAAGCAGACAACCCGTTAACCTCACTCCTGTATTTGACAGTTTGGTAACCGCCCTACCCGCGGTTAAAAATGAAGAGGACAGATTTATGTCGCTTGCCAATACCAGGGCGCGTCTTAGAATGACCACCTTATATTACTTTGCAGCTTTAAAAGGCTATTTAGTAGCAGGCACGGGAAACAAAGTGGAAGATTTTGGTGTTGGATTTTATACAAAGTATGGCGATGGTGGAGTTGACCTAAGCCCCATTGCCGATTTATTAAAAACTGAAGTTTGGGAAATTGGGCGCGTACTTGGTGTGCATAACGAAATTATTAATGCAGCCCCAACGGATGGCCTATGGGGAGACAGCAGAACAGATGAAGATCAGATAGGGGCCAGCTATCCAGAATTGGAATGGGCCATGCAAATGGATGATGAAGGAAAAACGATTGATGATTTTTCTGACAGGCAAAAAGAAGTCTTTAGTATCTATAAAAGATTTAATTCCGCAAATAAACATAAGATGATTCCTATACCCATTTGCGAAGTACCTGATTTGCTAAAAGTTACCACTCAACGCTAATTCTATAAGTTAAAACGAATAAAACCCTAAGAATTCTGTGGTTTTAAGAAAAAAATTACAAATTTGTAGAACAAAATAGTTAACTTGCCTTGCATACTTTGTAAGCATTTAAGTACTAAACACTATTTTAACCATAACAAATTAAAGTAAAATCTACCACAATGATCAATGTTTTAATTGCCGACAGCCACCCAATTGTACGACTTGGAATCAAACAAGTCTTAAACTCAACTTCTGATTTTGAGGTAATTGGGGATGTAGCGACAACTTCTGAGCTTTTTAATTTATTAGAAAAAATTTCTCCAGATGTTGTAATGTTAGAGATGGATATTCCTGAAATCAATGGAATTGCCGCTTTACGAAAAATTAAACAAGATTTTCCAAATACTAAAGTTCTTATGTACAGCGGTCAATCTGAAGATGTCTATGCCTTGAGCACTATTAGAGCAGGTGCATTTGGCTACCTTTCCAAAACTGCAGATATTGACTATATCATATCGGCTATTCGTAAAGTAGCAGAAGGCAATATGTTTATAACCAATGAATTGGCGCAGCGCCTCGCCTTTGATGAGGGTACTCAAAAACCAAGAAGATTCTTTAGAAAATTATCCACAAGAGAAGTCGAAGTACTAAAACTTTTAGCGAGTGGTAAGCGAAATAAAGAAGTTGCAGAAGGTTTAAACCTCAACGAAAAAACGGTAAGCACCTATAAAGCCCGTTTAATGCGTAAATTGAACGTAGACAACTTAGTTGACTTGCTACAGCAAGCGAAAGCTTTGGAATTATACTAGTACAGTTTAATACTAGTCTTAACGAAAACAAAAACCCTAGCAATGCTAGGGTTTTTGTTTTTTAAGATAATACCCTATTCAACTTTGCATTCAACAATTTATTCAATTGCAAGTAATTCAGTATCTCTTCTAGCACCTCATTGTTATCGGCACTATGCTCGGTATCCTTCTGTAAATGTGCAATTCTGCTTTTAATGAGATTGCAACGTAGGGTAAGGATTGTCTCGCCCACCAATTGCGCTATACTATTCTTTTTATCCTTAGGGTATATATCTTTTCGCTCCCAATCATGGAGCATATAGCGTTCTTCTTCCATTAATATAGAAGATACTTCTTGCATCACTTTTTGGTCTAGTGCTGACAAAAAGTTGTTAATGGAAAAATCTTCTTCTTTATTCAACTCTTCAATGAGGCTGTAGTAAATATTCTTAAAGTTTTGATTTGACAATTCAATCTCATCTTCTTGCAGATCCAAATAAATTTTCTCGTACACCTTAACTTCAATGGTTTCCGGTTCTAAAATCAAATCACCTTCCTCGTTTTCTTTTAAAACCAAGTCTTCAAATTCTTGTTTTTGATTTCCATATAAAAGTAAAAGCTCAATAATTTTTCGCTCTAATTCAAACTGTACATCAAGCTTTTCAACGACCTGTTCATTTTTAACGACCTCAAAAGGTTGTTGCGATTGCTTTTGTTTTTTGTTGCTTTCGTAAGCCTCTTTCTTATCAATTTGAGCCAAAGTATTAAACAGTACTTCTTCCGAAATCTGCATAATTTTAGCACACTCTTGAATATAGATTTCCTTTTGGATTCTATCAGGTATCTTAGCAATACTATTGACGATATCACGTACTGTGTCTGCCCTTTTGATTGGGTCATTGGCAGCTTCTCTTGTCAACAAAGATGTTTTAAACTGGATGAAATCTTTTGCGTTTTCCTCAAGATATAAGACTACATCTTCATAGGAATTGTTCTTTGAAAAACTATCGGGATCATCCCCTTCAGGAAACGAACACACCTTTACGTTCATACCCTGTTCCAAAATCAAATCAATACCTCGTAGTGATGCGCGCAAACCTGCCGCATCACCATCAAAAAGTACCGTAATGTTCTTGGTCAGCCTATTGATCAACCTAATCTGTTCAGGCGTTAATGCGGTTCCGCTAGAAGCAACTACATTTTCAATACCACGTTGATTCATTTGAATAACATCGGTATACCCTTCCACTAAAAAGCAATTATCTTCTTTTGCAATAGCTTGCTTGGCGTAATAGATGCCGTAGAGCACTTTACTCTTATGGTAAATATCGCTTTCTGGAGAATTTAAATATTTAGCTGCTTTTTTGTCATTGGTTAAAATTCGTCCACCAAAGCCCAGCACCCTGCCGCTCATAGAGTGAATAGGAAACATTACACGACCTTTGAATCGGTCAAATTTTCTAGTTTCCCCGCCGGCCTGTTCTTTCACAATGGTCAAGCCGGTTTTTGAAAGATATTCCAATCGATATCCATTCTCTAAAGCAGTTTTAGTAAATGCATCCCATTGGTCCAAGTTATAACCTAGTCCAAATTTATTGATTGTTTCATCGGTAAAACCCCGTTCTTTAAAATAACTCAGACCAATGGCTTTACCCAATTCAGATTTCCAAAGGGTTTCTTCATAGTATTTTGCGGCATATTCGGAAACCAAATACATACTTTCCCTTTCATTGGCCTGCTCCTTCTGCTCATCGGATTGCTCCGTTTCCTCAATTTCAATAT
>CAYGUO010000125.1:0-9077 GCA_964353095.1 uncultured Flavobacteriaceae bacterium
GGCTTTTTCCATTAAAAATACAACAGGGTACACTATGGGTGAAGGCATTATGCGATTGGGAGGTGATACCACAAGAATTAAGGAAATCATTCGACCTAAGGACGCCATGGCAGCCTTTTTGGAATTACATATTGAGCAAGGCGGTATTTTGGAGCAAAAAAACTTGAATATCGGAATTGTTGAAGGTATTGTGGGTCTAAAATGGTGGGATGTCACTTTTGAAGGTTTTGCCAATCATGCAGGTACAACCCCTATGAACGCCCGCCAAGATGCCCTATTGGCTGCCGCAAAATTTATTATTGCCGTAAATGAAGTCGCCAATAGTTTTGAAGGTGCACAGGTGGCAACAGTAGGCCGAATTAAGGCTATGCCAGGCGCGCCCAATGTTATACCCGGCAAAGTGGTTACAAGTTTGGAAATACGTGATTTATCGTCGGTTGTTATTCAGCAAGTCTATGAACGTATCGTAAAACGAAGTGAAACCATTGCAAAAGCTTCTAATGTAAGCATTGCTTTTAAGGCTTTAGATACGACAGCGGACCCGGCGCTAACCGCAATTCCCATTCAAAAGGAAATTGAAAACAGCACTCAAAAACTGGGCTTGAGCCATCTGTATATGCCAAGTGGTGCAGGGCACGATGCGCAAGATATGGCAACCATCGCTCCCACCGGGATGATATTTGTACCCAGTAAGGGAGGTATTAGTCACTCGCCAAAAGAATTTACATCTGCCGAAAACATGGCCAATGGGGCCAATGTTTTATTACATACCTTATTAGCGCTTGATAAAAAACTCAATTAAAATACCAAAGCACACTTAGGGTTCATATTAACAAACCAAAATTTGAATTGATGAAAATTTGTCGAATTGTAATCGTAACACTCTTCTTATTCCCGTTAATCCTCGTTAGTCAACGTCGTAAAAAACAAGACAATTCTCCCAGTATTGTGCTGAACGATTCTTTATACTCAGGACTCAAATGGAGAAATATCGGTCCCTTTCGAGGTGGTCGAAGTGTTGCTGCCACGGGAGTAGTTGGCCAACCTATGACCTATTATATGGGTAGCGTTGGCGGTGGTATTTATAAAACTACCGATGATGGCATCACTTGGAAAAATATTTCTGACGGGCAATTACAAACAGGTAATGTTAGTGCTTTAGCCGTTGCAGAAAGCAATCCTAATATTGTTATTTCAGGTATGGGCGAACATGCCGCTCGTGGTGTGATGACCTCAATGGGTGATGGGGTTTACAAATCTACCGACGCTGGTAAGACATGGAAGCATATTGGTTTGGATGAGACCCGACATATTTCTGATGTCATTATCCATCCCAACAATCCAGACATCTTATTTGTTGCTGCCCAAGGCGCGCAATATGGTCCTTCGCAAGAACGTGGTATTTATCGCTCGTTAAATGGCGGCACTACCTGGGAACGAGTGTTGTTTGTTGATGAAAACACAGGCGCTTCTTCCTTATCTATGGATATGAACAATCCGCTTATTCTTTATGCTGCCATGTGGCAACACCGACGCTACCCATGGACAATGGAATCTGGTGGGCCATCCTCAGGCATTTATAAATCGACCGATGGTGGCACTACGTGGAAGCAATTAAAAGAAGGGCTTCCCAAAGAATTAGGTAAAGTAGGTATTTCCGTTTCTCGTGCCAATTCAGAACTGGTCTTTGCGGTAATTGAAGCAGAAGGAACCAAAGGTGGAGTGTACCGAAGCGATGATGCAGGCAAAAAATGGAAACAGGTCAATAAAGACCGTATTAATATTACCCGTTCTTGGTACTACATGGAAATTTTTGCAGACCCACAAGATGAGAACGTGGTGTATGTATTGAATGCGCCTGTGACCAAATCTATTGATGGCGGTAAGTCTTTCACACCTTTAGCAACTCCCCATGGCGATAACCATCATTTATGGATCAATCCGAATGACAACCAAAAAATGATCAATTCCAATGATGGCGGTGCAAACGTTTCCAATAATGGTGGTAAAAGTTGGAGCACGCAACAAAACCAGGCCACCTCTCAATTTTATCGTGTTATTACGGATAACCTAGTACCCTACAATGTATATGGTGGGCAACAAGACAATTCGGCGATAGCGATTGCTAGCCGCACCAATGATGGCGGCATCGATTGGAAAGATTGGTATTCTGTTGCCGGCTGTGAAAGTGCCTACCTGGCCTTTGACCCTGATAATCCGGAAGTGGTTTATGGGGGCTGTTACCAAGGAATCATTGAAAGGTGGGTAAAAGCATCACGCGAAGGAAAACCCATAAAAGAATATCCGGAATTAGGTTTGGGCAAAGTCCCTAAAGATTTTAAATATCGCTATAATTGGAACGCGCCAATCATCAGTTCTCCACATGACCGCAACACTATTTATCATGCCGGTAACGTCGTTTTTAAAACTACAGATGGTGGTCATAGTTGGGAAGTCGTAAGTCCTGATTTGACCCGAAACGAAAAAGACAAACAAGGTCCCGGTGGCGGGCCTTTCACCAACGAGGCCGCAGGTGGTGAAAACTACAACACCCTCATGTATCTAGTGGAATCACCCCATGAACAAGGTGTACTATATGTAGGTAGTGATGATGGCTTGGTGCACCTTACTAAAGATGGCGGTACCAACTGGGCTAACATTACACCACCAAATATTGGAAACGGAATTATTAATAGTATTGAAGTTTCCCCACATGACCCAGCAACCGCTTATATTGCCGTGATGCGCTATAAGTCCATGGATTTAAAACCTTATGTATTTAAAACATCCGATTATGGGCAAACATGGACAAAAATCACAAACGGAATAACGGATAAACATACTTTTGTTCGCGCAGTACGAGAAGATAAAAACAAGAAAGGCTTGTTATATGCAGGAACAGAAACGGGACTCTATATTTCCATGGATGATGGCAAAAACTGGCAAAAATTTCAGTTAAACCTACCTGTAGTGCCCATCAATGATCTTACCATTCAAGATAATGATTTAGTGGTCGCCACTGCTGGAAGATCTTTTTGGATCTTGGATGATATCGGGGCTATTCAAAACAGTTTTGATTCCGAAGAAAAACTAAAAATCGTTCAGCCAAAACCCAGCTATCGTATTTTTGGCGGAAGTCAAGATAAACCTGTACCCGGTTTAGGTCAGAACCCAAAATCTGGAGTAACGATTGATTACTATTTACCTAAAAAACTGGATTCTACAGCATTGATTCTTGACATTATACATGAAGGAAAAGTTATCAGAAGCTATAGCAGCAGCAAACCCAAAAACTTTAAGTCGTGGGCAGGTGGTCCGTCAAAGCCAAAGGTGCTTCCTTCCAAAAAAGGATACAACCGTTTTACTTGGGATTTTGCTACCGAAGCGCTACCCAGTATTGAAAATGTCTTTGTATTTGGCAATTCTAACGGACATGGCGTTGCACCCGGCGACTACACCCTGCGGGTAATGCTTGAAGATGAAGTTGTAGAAACCACGGCCACCGTTTTGGCAAATCCGAAAATAAAAGGCAGCCCTAGCGATTATGCAGCACAACAACAAATACTACAAACCATTGATGATACGGTACGTGAAATGCATGAGGCCGTAAACCAGATGCGTTCTGCAAAAACACAATTAAAAAACTATCAAAACCTACTAAAGGATAACGACCAAGCAACGGAACTGCTTGAAAAAGGGAAGGAACTTGATAAACGCATTACTTCTTGGGAAGAAAATCTAATTCAACCCGATCAAAAGACTTTTCAAGATGTCATTAATTTCAACAATCAATTAAATGCCGATTTGTTGCACCTAAAAGGTTTTGTTGATGTTGCCGAACCAAAAGTCACCAATGGTGCGAAAGAACGTTTAAAAGATTTACTGGCAGATTGGGCAACCTATAAAACTGAAAAAAATAGTATCGTTAGCGAAGAAATGGCCGCTTACGAACAGCTTTTCAAATCACTAGGGTTACCGGCACTAATCTTGGAAGAAAACTAATGGAAAACCCCTTTGTTGCTGACCAATATTTTAAGAACACTGATTTTACAAAAGACCGCTTGCCCCGTGCAGATTATGAAGAATGTATTTTTGAAGGATGTCAATTTCAAAATGGTTTTTTAGACAATCAAAACTTTGTTGATTGTACTTTTTTGGACTGTAATTTGAGTAATGCCAACGTGGCCCATACCATTTGGAACAATGTGCAATTTGAAGATTGCAAAATGGTAGGGTTAGCCTTGAGGCTTCCCAAAAGGGATTATTAAACTTCAACTTTAAAAATTGCAACCTAAGTCTGACCTCTTTTTACGGAATGGCATTGCAAAAAATTCACTTTGGCGGCTCTAATTTAACAGAAGTAGATTTTACGGAAACCGATTTACAAGAAGCAGATTTTTCAGACTGTAACCTTACCAGGGCCAGTTTTAAAAAAACCAATTTAAAAGGTGCCAATTTATATACTGCAGTTCATTTTAACATTGACCCAGAATTAAATTCTTTAAAAAAAGCAAAGTTCTCCAAAGACAATATCACCGGTCTATTGAAAAAATACGATATTGTAGTTACCTAACCTTCAATACACTAGTCATGAAACTGCTCTATTTGCTTTTTTTACTTCCATTAACCTTACTGCATGGTCAAAATACACTTCAATGGTCAGAAGGACAAAACACACCTAACGGAAAGCTAGCTTTGGTTTCTTTCATGGAAGGCCATTGGAAAGGCACTGCCTTTGGAGGAACAACGGAAGAAATCTGGAGTCCGCCCGAAGGTAATTCCATGATGTTTGTTTTTAGACATTTAATCGATGGCAAAGTCACTTTTTATGAAATTGGCCATATTCGAGAAATAGAGAACACCTTAATATTTGAATTGCGTCACTTTGATACCGACCTTCATGCATGGGAAGAAAAAGACGAGGTGCAACAATTTAAATACATAAAAGCTGAGGGCAATCGGGTTTATTTTGATGGTTTCACATTTGAAAATGTAAGTGCTAACGAAATCAATATTTATGGCCTCATTGGAAACGACGATGGCTCAGAAAGTGAAGTCGTCTTCAACTATAAAAAGAAATAGCACAATGAAGAATTGTTTGGAATGCAATACGGAAATTAAAGGCAGGGTAGATAAAAAATTCTGTTCTGATTACTGCCGCAATGCCTATAACAATAAGCTTAACAAAGACAGTAAAAATCTAGTTCGCAACATTAATAACCGGCTCCGTAAAAATTATAGAATACTGGATAGTTATGAGTTGAAAGATGGAAAAACCCGCACCACCAAAACACGATTAATGGATAAAGGTTTTGATTTTGAGTATATCACCAACCTTTATACCACCAAAAAAGGAAGCACCTATTTCTTTGTTTATGACTTAGGGTATCTTCCTTTAGATAATGATTATTATATGATTGTGAAAAGGGAGTAGGCTTACTTCCAATTATGTCCCGTCATTTTAAGTGCCGCGACCACCACATCCTTTCTACTAATTTGCCCCACTAAAATACCATCTTTCATTACAGGCAAACGTCTGCGATTATGTCGGTCAAAAATACCTGCGGCATCAAAAATGCTCATATCATGCGGAATAGTCTCCACATTTTTGGTCATAAAACGTTCCACACTTTTATCTAAGATAGGCTGATTGAAATAACGGCTTTCTGAAATGGTTTTCATACAATCCGCTTCAGAAATAATGCCTACCAAAAAGCCATTATTATCCATGACCGGTCCGCCCGATATTTTATACTTGGCAAAAGCTTCCATAACTTCCAATATGGATTGATCAGGAGCGAACCTGACTAATTTTTTGGTCATATAATCTGAAACCAAAATTGGCGCATCATACTCTTTTTTTGAATCGACCTTGGCCCTAGCGCCTTGAAAGCTTTTAATTCCCATAATATTTTGTTGAAAGGTTGATTACCTAAGATAAGAAATTTTAATGTATTATCAGAATTTCTGGTAAAAACTTGAGAAAGCATCATATTTATAAGTTATTCAGTAGCAATTAATTAATATTGTATCTGTTAAAAACATGCTATTGAATACAACGATTGGTATCTTAGGTTGTGGTTGGTTAGGAACGCCTTTGGCATTGAACCTCTTAAAAGAAGGATATACCATTAAAGGAACAACAAGTACCAATTCAAAACTTACAACCCTAGCCGCTTTAGGAATACTTCCTTTTGAAATCACCCTAACTGAAACCAAGGTTGAAGGCCCTATAGCTTCTTTTCTTTCCGATTTGGATACACTCCTAATTAATGTGCCTCCAAGATTGCGCCATGAACCAAACGGAAGTTTTGTAAAACGAATTGAAAGCCTCTTACCCCATTTAGAAAACACTCAACCCAAGAATGTTATCTTCGTCAGTAGCACATCAGTATATGGGGCGGTTGAAGGTGAAATAACCGAGGCCACCATACCCAAGCCCACTTCAGCATCGGGCAGACAGCTCCTTGAAATAGAACAATTACTTTTAACTACCTCAAATTTTAATACCACCGTCATTCGTTTCGGTGGATTAATCGGTGCCGATAGGCATCCTATTAATTCTTTGGCCGGAAGAACACTTTCAAACGGAAAAGAACTGGTTAATCTCATCCATCTTGATGACTGTATTTTGATGATCGGCACCATTCTAAAAAAAGGATATTGGAACACCATTTTTAATGGTGTTTTTCCATACCATCCTACCAAAAAAGAATACTATACTGCAGAGGCTAAAAAAAGGGGTTTACGACCTCCTATATTCGAACTTGAGGCAAATAAAATCTATAAAAAAACCATCAAAAGCCATAATTTTTATGTTAAAAGTCATCAATTCCTTACAACAATAGTCTCTTAACTCACCACAAAAAATAGTTTTTTCACAACAATTAAGATATTTTTATGTTAATTAAACCCTTGAAAACAAAGGGCTTATCGACAAAATACATAACTTCAATGAACATTTTAAAAGGTATAGTTATGGAAAATTCAAGATTAAAAACGAGAATATTGATGGAAATTGAAAAAATAATAGCACGTAATAGTGCTAAGGGTAAAATGACCAAGAAAATTCAAGAATTCCACAAGGCAATTATCAAAAAACATTACAACGCCATTGATGTAAAAATTGATTATCACCGCCATCGGGTAAAAATGAATATTATTGCTGATGATAGCATGTATAATCCTAAGGCTGTAAATCTTAATTTGGTTACATTTCCGACCAACTTATTTTTCAGAAGCTTAAGTGCTTTTCTGAAATCATGTGTTGAAAATGATGCCAAAAGCTTGGCATTTTATTCAAAATTAGTGCGCGATTATTCCAAAAAAGAGGTGTCTTCCTTTATGTATGAATAAAGTGTATAGTGCTTTTTTATACAAAAGGCTATCTTAAAAAGGTCTCTAATCATCTTTGCGAGAGACGAAGTTATCTGTAATCTATTGGCTCCCAATATAGAGATTACTTCACTTTGTAAGTAATGACGTTGAATCTCTATTTATTAGCCAACCTCTTTATTTTCATATAGGGTATTCTTTAACAGCGAAATCTATTTTATTTTTTTAGTTTTGCCGCACGTTTAATCTGATGAAAATGAAAAAGGTAATACTACTGGTCTTTTTAATAGCAGGTACTTCTGCTTTCGCCCAATCAAAATCTGAAATGATAGCACATTATGAGGATTTTTATAAGCAAATGCGCTTACAAGGTGATGTAAATGGGGTAATTAATGGATTAACCCATTTGAATGTGATAGCACCTTCTCAAGAACGACGTGACACCCTTGCCTATGTATACATGAACAACGGTCAACATATGCAAGCTTTAAATACTATAGGTATAGAAAATGATTCTACCAGTTCGGATATTGCAGTACAAGTAAAAGCTTTTTGTTTAAAAACCTTAAACCAACCTCAGCGAGCGGCTGAGCAGTTTGAAATTTTACATAAGCGCAAACCTAGCCCTTATTTGGCGTATGAGCTTGCTGACTTAAAGATTTTACTTGGTGATACCGAAGGGGCAGCAACCAACATCGAGTACGGACTTGCGAACTCCACAGTTGATATGAAACATGCATTCTATGAGCGTCAACAACCCTATGAGGCATCATTAAAAGCTGGTTTTTATCACCTAAAAGGCCTATTGGTATTCAATAACGACAAAACAAAAATTGATGAGGCCATTAGCCTTATGGATGAAGCCCTAAAAATTGATGCTAGCTTTAATTTGGCAAGCTTAAGCAAACAGGCCTTAGAATCTAAAAAGAACACGCCGGAACCGGTAAAGGAATAGTACTGTATTTTATAAATAAAAAGGGGGGCTTTAAGTAAAGCCCCCCTTTTTATTTATAATCACTCCAAAATTTACTTTTTGTAAGCGAGTCTTAGTTTTTTAGTCAAAACACTATCCCGTTCTTTTTTTAACCCAATAAGTTCCCCTACATGTTCATTGGGCACTAAAATGGAAAGCACATAATGGGCGATTTTCCATTTTCCATCTTCTTTTTTAAGGATACCCGAACCTCTACAAAGCTTCATTTGCGTATCCAATACTTCATCAAACCAAGCAAAATCATTAGCATCGTTCCTATAGATATTACGCTCTATTGCTGTAAAACTCCATGCCTTTCCTTTATCAAAATGTGGTTTTGAGTACGCCCTAAACGTTTCATTTTGCCAGTTTTCCGTTGCATCTGTCCCTAAAAACACCCCATCACTGGTCATCAATTCAAAATAAGCCTCAAAATCAGCATCTGCAGCGGCCTGATGCCAAGCATCTAAAACGGCATCAATACTATCTTTTTCAGAAAGCTGACCAAAACCGGCCGTAGCGAAAAGAACTACAACAGCAAAAACAAAACTATTCTTCATCTAAAATCAATTTAACATCCAATTTATTATTGATAACTACATTGAACTGTTTTCGCAACGCGTTATTGGCCATTAGCATTTGCTTCATCGGTTCTTCAACATCCGTTTGGTCTTTTATGCTTGCCTTAATTTTTAATAGAAAAGTTTGTACAATTTGTTGCCTACTTTTAATTTGTGGCTTATCAAACTCGAATGGATAAGTATCGGCA
>CAYGUO010000126.1:0-8995 GCA_964353095.1 uncultured Flavobacteriaceae bacterium
ATCTCACATTTTGCGCCTGCCTGCCGTCAGGCAGGTAATCAAACTAAGCTTTAACCTTTCTATGATAATCAAAACAGACTGCTCGGAAGCTGCGATTCCTTAATAAAAACCATTTTGACTAAGCTGCCCAAAGTTACTTGTCGTTCTTCTCTAAAAAATGTTGCGCCTTAAATTCTGAGGGATTTTCGCCGCTAATTTTTTTAAAAGTCCTATTAAAATAGGACAAACTTTCGAATCCGCATTCATAACAGGTCTCTCCAACATTTTTTCCGGAGAGCAGTAAACGTTTGGCTTGGGTGATGCGGTATTGATTTAAGAAACTAGAGAAGGTACTGCTGGTATTCTTTTTAAAATAACGACAAAAGGCCTCTTTGCTAAGATTGACAAGTTGAGCTGCTTCCGTTAACTGAATTTTACGAGTATAGTTTTCATCAATAAAGGCATATATTTTCTGAAGGCGTTGTTGTTGTTTTTTCCCTTTACGGTTAGTTATGGGCGCTTTATGCAAAAGCTCAAATTCTTTACTAAAAGAAAGGGTTCTTAAAATTTGTATTATAGCTATAAATTGTTCGAAGGCTTCCAATTTATGTAGTCTCTTCATTTGTTCACCTACTTCCTTTTTGGTCTGTCCGGTAAATACGATACCATATTGTGATAGTTCAAATAACCTGTAAATGCTAGAGAGCTCTTTAACCCGTTTAAAAATTTCTACTTTAAAAGATTCACTAATGTGCAATACTTCTTTTCGGTATTCACTTTTTATTCCATAATCAAAATTAAGATGTGGAATGTTGGAACCAATCAAGACTAAATCACTTTCAGTATAGGTTGAAATATGTTTCCCTACGTGCCTTGTGCCGTTTGCCCCTTCAATATAGACCAGTTCAAACTCTGGATGAAAATGCCAAAAAAATAAATCATTCAACTTTGGGTCATGCAATAAACGAAAAGAACTTTTATCATCTGCCCGTATGTTCTCTAATTGGATTTTCATTAAATTATCATAATTAATAGTTATAAATATAATAATAATCAATATAGTTCAAATAGTGATCAATATTAAGGTTGATTGCCTATTGCTTTGCTTTTAGTTTTGTCCCTATACAAATTGATAACCTTAAAACGAAACATCATGAATAACGACGCAAAATTGGAAATGGCCAACAAGGCACACGAAGAAATACCGGGCAATCCATCAACGGCAACAAGTAGTAAGCAAAAACTGAATGATCGTTCTCATGGCGAACCATTAAGGGTTTTATCTGAAGAAGATTGGAAGTTTTGGTTACATAATGGTTATATCGTTATTAAGAATGCGATACCTCGCGAGCAGGCAAAGAAAACTGCTGCTTTTTTATGGGAGTTTGATGAGAAAGACCCAAACGATCCGGCAACATGGTATGCTCCACCGCGTGCCGAAATGAAAATGAAAGAGCTAACAGGTACGGGCATGGTAGAGGTCTACAATAACCAACACCTTTGGAATAACAGACAGATGCAGCGGGTTTATGATGCTTTTGTTGATGTATGGGGTACTGAAAAGCTATGGGTAACCATTGATCGGGCGAACTTGAATTTTCCGCAACGGCCTGGCGAAAATAAAAAAGGCTTTATTCATTGGGACTATGACCCTGAAACCAGACCACAAAATGTACAAGGGGTTTTGGCATTAGCAGACCAAACGGACGAAAATATGGGTGGCTTTCAGTGCATACCTTGGTTATATAGAAATTATGATACTTGGAAGTTAACCCAACCAGAAGATCGAGATCGTTTTCAACCAAGTTTAGATGGATTGGAAGACAAAATTGTAAAGGTAAAGATGGAAGCGGGCGATCTATTGATTTTCAATAGCACAGAGCCTCACGGAATTAGGCCCAATAAATCAGGTGATAAAGTTCGTATTGCACAATATATTTCAATGATGCCGGCTGAAGAAGACAATCAAGAGCTCTTAAATTGGCGCATTAATTCTTGGAAAAATAGAGTTGCGCCAGAGGGTTATGCTTTTCCTGGCGACCCAAGAAATTGGGAAAGGGATAAATACGACACAGCACAATTAACGGAGCTTGGAGAAAAATTGCTTGGCTTGAAAAAATGGTAATTTAACAGGATGGATTTAGACCTTAAGAATAAGACGGCTTTTATTTCAGGCTCTACCTCAGGTATTGGTTTTGCTGCGGCAAAAATTCTTTTGAATGAAGGAGCCAAAGTTATTGTCAATGGGCGTTCAAAAGAGTCGGTAGATAAGGCTGTTTCTCAATTGAAAAAGCACTTTCCTAATGGTGATATTTCTGGTTTTCCTGCAGATTTTGGCTCTCAAAAGGAAGTAACAAGATTATGTGAGTCGTTACCAGATTTAGATATTTTGATCAATAACGTTGGCATTTATAAATCAGCATCTTTTTTTGAAATGGATGACGATATGTGGTTTCGACAATTTGAAATAAATGTAATGAGCGGCGTGCGACTATCGAGATATTTTTTACCCAAAATGCTAAAAAAGAATTGGGGTCGAATTTTATTTGTTTCCAGTGAATGTGCTGAATTGGTACCGCCAGATATGTTAGCGTACAGCATGACCAAGACCGCTATGGTTTCCGTCGCAAAAGGGCTAGCTGAGCTTACAAAAGCCAGTGAAGTTACAGTGAATGCTATTTTGCCAGGCTCTACTTTATCAGAAGGAGCCGAAGAGTTTTTGAAAAACGAAGCAGCAAAATCTGGAAAAACAAAAGAAGCCGTAGAAGCTGATTTCTTTAAAGAAGTACGAACCTCTTCGCTATTACAACGTTTTGCAAGTGTAGAAGAAGTGGCTAATACAATGGTATATTATTGCAGCCCATTGGCGGTTGCTACGAATGGGGCGGCCATTAAAGTCGAAGGTGGAAGTACAGGAGGATTACTCTAAAATATTAACTAACAATAATTGAATTCATGACTAAATTAAAAATAGTAACTGTAGTATTGTTTTTTGCAATTTTTTTTAATGCATGTGATGATGCGCCCAAACAAGAGAAAAAAGAAGAAAGAGAACTGGTTATAAAAGAAGAAAAATTATTAAGACACGTAGTTATTTTTAAGTTCAATGATGATACAAGCAAAGAACAAGTTGAAAAACTGAATCAAAGCTTTGGTGAACTTCCAAATCATATTTCCGTTATCCAAGATTTTGAATGGGGGCTGAATGACAGTCCTGAAGATTTTCACCAAGGTTTTACCCATTGCTATATACTTACCTTTAAATCAGAAGAAGATAGGGATAGTATTTATACCCCACATCCAAAACACCAAGCATTTGTGGCCAGCCTTGGTCCATACGTTGAAAAAGTTTTTGTTGTCGATTATTGGGCAAACTGAAAGAAAATAGGGACTGCTTTTCAAAGCTACCTACTTCCTGTTCATTTTAAACTGATCTAGTTTAATGTCATCAAGTCCTTTGCTGTCAAAAGGATATTCTAGGTGGTCTTGAATATTATAGAGTGAAATTAAAATAAACTCGGTTAACAAGACTACGGCAAAGGTGATAAATTGATTTTGGTCAGCCCCAATATGATTGATAACCGTAGGGGCATAAATGATGGGAAAAATATAAATAAAGACCTTACAATAGGCCTTTAAACTTATTGGTGTTCTGTGAATATGTATGGCATTCAAATTGTCTATTGCTTCGTGTAAATCATGCATAAACCGAAACATTTTTTCCTTTAAACTCCTACCTATGGTGCCGTTATTGGCTAAAATGAAAGCGTAGATTTCGTTAATATGAACATCCAAATCTTCCATGGAATCGTCTTGATTTCTGAGATGTGCAATAGTTTTATCTCCAATTTTAGCTAAAATACCTTCTATTTTTTGTTTTCCTTCATCAAGCATTTTATCATTGCTCATCATAAAATAGTACAAGGTTTTGAGTGAGCTTCTAAATTGACTTAAATGTTCCAAAGCCTTTTCCCTCCTTCTAAAAGAACCTCTAATAGTGAAAACCAAAGGAAAAATAATAGCAATGCTTAAAAGGGTAAGGTCAATATTAAAATTGATATTGAAATGAAAAGCGAGCATCACACAAACTACTGATATACTAATTGCAATCAGTGTTCGGCTATTTATGGTTGATAGGTAAGGGTTAATCATCAGAAAATTAATATATTAGACTAGTTAACCGCAATATCGTGAAAATAAAAAAAACAAAATTTTTCTTTCTGAACTTTTTACTTCTTTTAGGTCTTTTTGCGGGTATTGGTCAGCAAACTGAAACACAAGAACCGGAGGTCAGTAAGTTATTCAGAAATGATGACATTGTAAAAATTAAGCTTGAGTACTCCAATAAACAAGTTAAGTCAGAAACAAACGATTCTATTTATTTGAAAACCAAACTACTTGTTCTTGACAAAGAAAATTTATGGGATACCTTGAATGTGTCCATTAGGGGCAGGGGTAATTTTCGTTTGGCCAATTGTTATTATGCGCCAATTAAAATGAAAATTAAAAAAGCAGAGGCAAAAGGAACGCTGTTCAAGGGTAATAAAAAGCTAAAGTTGGTGCTTCCCTGTATGTCAGAAAAGGGGGCCAATGACAATGTTATTAAAGAGTATATGGCCTATAAAATTTATGAGCATATTTCTCCATTTCATTTTAAGACTAAACTTTTTGAGGCAAGGTATAACGAGCAAAGAGGCAAAAAAGTTAAGGAACATGAGATTAAAGGGTTTTTCATTGAAGATTTGGATAGGATTGCCAAACGTTTTGAGTGTAACGAGCTAAAGCGAAGTGTACACCCCTTACAACAAGATGGGCACTGTTCTACCCGAAATGCTTTTTTCCAATTTATGATTGGAAATACAGATTTTTCAACCGGACATCAGCATAACGAAAAGTTGTTGTTCGTGAATAAAAAGACGGTTCCAATTCCGTATGATTTTGATATGTCAGGCCTTGTAAATGCAAGTTATGCCACAGTTTCTAATATTGATGGTAAAGAGCTTCCAATCAGTTCGGTAAGAGAAAGGCTTTATAGGGGCTTTGTCAGGGAGGGTTACGTTTTTGAAGATATTAGAAAAGAATTTCTAGATAATAAAGAGGAAATACTTACCACAATAGATGGATTAAAGCCACTATTTGAAAGTTCAAAAACATTTAATGAAGCGAGAAGTTTTATTAATGATTTTTTTGTCGTTTTAGCCAGTGATGCCAAGTTCAAACAACAGATAATGAAGGCTGCAAGAACAAAATAAGTGCGATAAAAATTGTCCTTTAAAATAATGCGTTAATTTTGCCCGCTTCAATAGGACGATATGCGTAAATACCTCAATCTCTTCGATTTTAAGCAAAAAGTAGATTATAAGACCGAAATTCTTTCTGGATTAACAGTGGCATTGGCATTGGTGCCTGAAGCAATCGCTTTTGCGTTGATTCCAGGCTTTTCTCCATTAACTGGCCTTTATGCTGCTTTTATATTAGCATTGGTCACTTCAATTTTAGGCGGACGCCCAGGTATGATATCTGGGGCAACAGGAGCTGTAGCAGTTATTTTTGTAGGATTGATTCTGGAGCTGAAAAATACCTTCCCTGGTATTGAACCTGAAACCATATTGAACTATGTTTTTGCAACGGTAATTATAGCCGGGATAATGCAAATTTTGGCTGGTGTTTTACGATTAGGAAAGTTTATTCGCTTAGTTCCGCATCCTGTAATGTTTGGTTTTGTAAATGGTTTGGCGATAATCATATTCATGGCGCAGTTCCCTAATTTTTATCAAAAGGGCACTGAGGAATTGTTGACAGGATCGTCTTTATATATTATGCTCGGTTTAACCTTATTGACCATGCTCATTATATGGGGTTTTCCAAAGCTAACAAAGGCCATACCATCTTCATTATTGGCCATTGTAGTGGTTTCAGCAATAGTGATAGGATTTGGGGTAGATACTTTAACCGTAGCAGATACTATGGGTGAAGGTGAAACAATAAAAGGAGGGTTTCCACCACTTTCCATACCGCAAATACCATTTACCTTAGAAACGTTTTTAATCATTTTACCCTATGCAGGTATCGTGGCAGGCGTTGGGTTAATAGAAAGTTTATTGACCTTAAATATTATTGACGAAATAACGGAGACCAGAGGACGAAGTAATAAGGAATGTGTTGCGCAAGGCACAGCGAATATCCTCTCGGGTTTTTTATCCGGTATGGGTGGTTGTGCAATGATTGGTCAAAGTTTGATCAATACCTCTTCAGGTGCAAGGGCACGACTTTCAGGCATCACTGCTGCCGTAATGCTATTGGTGTTCATCATGTTTGGTAGTAGTTTGATAGAACGGTTGCCTATGGCAGCTCTGGTGGGGTTAATGTTTATGGTGGCCATTGGTACGTTTGAATGGGCCAGTTTTAAAACCTTTCGTAAAATGCCAAATTCAGATGTAATTGTTATGATTTTAGTGACGCTAATAACGGCTATTACACACAACTTGGCTATTGCCGTATTGTTAGGCGTAATTATTTCAGCTTTGGCCTATTCATGGGAGAATGCAAAACGGATTCGGGCAAGAAAATATGTAGATGATGATGGTATTAAACATTATGAAATTTATGGACCACTTTTTTTTGGTTCAACCACTTTATTTACGGAGAAGTTTGATATTCAAAATGACCCCGAAGAGGTTATAATTGATTTTCAAGAAAGCCGCGTTGCGGATATGTCGGGCATCGAAGCTTTAAATAAACTAACCGAGCGTTATAACAAAGCAGGTAAGAAAGTACATTTAAGACATTTAAGTCAAGATTGTATTATGCTACTTAAAAATGCAGAAGATATTATTGAAGTAAACGTTCTTGAAGACCCCACATACAAAGTCGTCACAGACCGGGTTAGAAAAAAAAATGAGGACGAAAACAATCCGTTTAAAGTTTGGGGGCTTTAATTTTCCTTTGTTTTACCGATAAAAACGTTCATTCCAGAATTTACAGGGTTGCCTGAAGTTCTCCTTAATACAACTAATTGACCAGTGTGGTAAATGGCATCTGCTATTGGGCCATTGAGCATGTTCCAATAGGGAAATTCTGACTGGTTTTCTCCGCGTTGAAAAATGACTTTAAAACCATTAAGCTCTTCAGCTGTTTTACCATTTGTAAGCGCACTGGCTTTTTCTAGATTAACCAGGGTTTTTTCTCGTAATTCTTCATAACTAAATAGCGTAAAATCCATAGGACGGATATTAGGTTTGTTTTGCGGTGCATTGACAATAGTTAATGAAAGCCCATAGAGGTGTTGAAGCGTTTCCAGCATTGTTCTTCCGTCATCCGAGGGTTTGTAGTTTAAGTCTTCGGTAGTCAAACCTTCGGTTGCCCAATAAAAACGGTAACCCAAACCATCAATCATTCTTGCCGCCACGTTTCCTGCGGAATAGTCTGTTGGGTAATCTGGAATTTGGTGATAGGGTAGTTTCATGTCTTGAGAATGTAGTGCGAAAGCAAAAAGAAAAAAGGGAAGGATTAATTTATTCATGTTTCTTAAAGTAATTAGAAGATATGAATTACTCGTTTCTTAAACTCCAAACTTCATACAATGGAGTGCCCTTACTGCTAAAACCGGAATGGTGCCAATCACCCTCTTTTAATTCAAAATCAAATTCAAGACTGGCTCCAACCCGTGAATCATCCCTTGAAAAGAATTCTATGTTTTCAGTGTATTTACCGTCAATAGTAGTGTAGGTACCACCACCAGTTCCCATAAATTGTTTGGTTTCGGTATTGTAGGCAATCCATTGAAATCGAGTCCCTGAAAGTATTTTCATGGTTTTTCTTGGACGGTCAGTATCTCGTGATTGAAATTCCCCGTCGCGTTTACGACCTGACATTAGCCAAGCTCCGGCAAGGGCTCCGGGTGTTCCATCGTCAATCCGTTTCCAAGCTAATGGGGAGTCCTTTATTTTCAACTCATCATCAGAAAGTTCAATTTCAAATGAGCTCGTGGTACCTACACGTTTTGAATTTTCGGTATCAAATTCTACAGTTTCGGATAGGGTAGTACCTTCCAATGACCAACTTCCCCCATTGGTACTAACAAAAGCTCCGGTCTCTGATTCATAAAATGTTGCTACTTGATGATACTCTGAGATGATGACCACATTTCTTAGGGTTTTCCCCTCTTGTTCTAGGGTAGCTTCCCAAGCCCCCAGTAGTGATTGTGCATTTGAAAAATTGGTTACAAACAAGCAGAAAGTTAGTAATAGAATGATTTTTTTCATCAGTTTTAGTTTAAAAATAAAATGCTGTTACCCAAAGTGATGGACAACAGCATTTCAAAGATTTTTTTATTCGGTTTATAAGGTTCTAAGATATTCTGCTACGTCACGAGCCTCATCTTCCGTTAAGTTTTGATTGAGCATAATGGCGTTATTGTATTCTTTTAATAAGGCTTTGGCAATAGGGTCTTCTTTTAACATCCCATCAGGATTTAGAATCATGTTCATCACCCATTCAGGGCTACGACGTTCATAAACCCCTTTTAAAGCAGGCCCAATCATACGTTGTTCTGCCATGTGGCAGGCAACACAAATGGCACTGTATTTTGCCTCACCGCGTGCCGCCATTTCAGAATCTATGTCAGCAGGGAATTCCATATTTTTTATAGGGCCAACTCCCTTATTGTCTAAATCAACAGGCACACCCTCGCTTTCAGCTACTGCTTTAGCTTCTTTGGTTCTACTTACTTCAAAACCATCTTTTTTCTCTTCTTTTTTGTCACCGCAGCTTGCTATAAAAGCGCCTAAAGCGATGAATAGGATAAGTTTTTTCATTGTCTTTTTGTATTGAACCTCTAAGATAATTAAAAGTTGGGGAGTGGGAGTAATATCGGATATTGATTTTTCACACGATAACAACATTCAATTCCAACAAAATTTTTAAAAGTTCCCCTCCTTTTTCATGGTAGGGTGGTTTACTTTTAATAATATTCTATGAGTAAACATATTTGCTAAAAACTAATCGCAAAATTTAA
>CAYGUO010000127.1:0-8995 GCA_964353095.1 uncultured Flavobacteriaceae bacterium
ATCCAAAACACCTTGATCATTGACAATTTAAACAAATGTATCATTACCAAAGACACCGCTATTGTCGATGCTTTTGCAAAAATTTTCACATCCTCCATTAGTGCCAACAAAAAAGCCCTAGTCACTAAGTAACTAAGGCTTCCAATTTTTATGGTAAAAGCTTTTTACGAGTTACCCTTATTATAGTCAGCCAAGAATTTTTCCAAACCTATATCTGTTAAAGGGTGTTTTAAAAGCCCTTCAATGGAAGATAAAGGTCCTGTCATTACATCTGAGCCTAGTTTAGCACAATCAATTACATGCATGGTATGACGTATTGATGCTGCTAATATTTGCGTATCAAAAGCATAATTATCGTAGATAAGACGTATTTCAGCAATCAAATTCAAACCATCTGTTGAAATATCATCTAAACGACCTAAAAATGGTGAAACATAGGTTGCGCCAGCTTTTGCTGCCAATAATGCTTGTCCTGCTGAAAATACCAAGGTGCAATTGGTTCTTATGCCTTTGTCTGAAAAATATTTAAGTGCTTTAACACCTTCTTTGATCATGGGTATTTTTACTACGATTTGCTCATGTAGTTTTGCCAAGGCCTCCCCTTCTTTTACCATTCCGGCAAAGTCAGTTGAAACGACTTCTGCAGATACATCCCCATCAACAATGTTGCAGATAGCGACATAGTGTTTTAGAATATTGTCATGCCCGGTAATGCCTTCTTTTGCCATCAAAGAAGGGTTGGTGGTTACCCCATCTAAAACGCCTAGCTCTTGAGCTTCTCTAATCTGGTCTAAATTGGCAGTATCAATAAAAAATTTCATAGTGCTTATTTTGTTTAACGGTTTCCTATTAGAATTACAACTTATAATGGTTCAAAAGTAGTCTTTCATAAGCTTTATCTGGCAGTATTTTCTTTAAAATCAACGAAAACCTTTGCATAAAAGTGCCAACTTTATAATGAACTTTAGGGTTGTTTGCATTTATGATATTCAAAATTTTTATAGCAACTTCAGATGGTTTACCCGCATTGCTCACATCTTCATTTATCATCTTTAAAGTTCTTCCATAACTGGTGTATGGTGAGGAATCAATCACCGGGCTATGAAAACGACCTGCTGCAATATTCGTTGCAAAATCACCGGGAGCAAGATTAGCGACTTCAACACCAAATTCCTTAACCTCCATTCTAATGGCTTCAGTTGCAATTTCCAGCGCTCCCTTGGTAGCTGAATAAATACCCCTGTAAGGGAGCCCCATATACCCTGCAATTGAGGTGATATTAATAATAAGCCCTGATTTTTGTTTCCGCATTTGCGGTAAAACGCTCTGCATCATTCGTACCGGTCCATTAAAATTGGTATCAAAAGCTTTATTGATTTCAGCAATGGGTGTTTCTTCTATTGGACCAGTGATTCCAACTCCGGCATTATTGATAAGCACATCTAATTGGCCTTCCTTATGCATTAATTGGTCAATTGCTCGCTCTATTGAGGCTTGGTTGGTAACATCAAGTTCTAAAAGGGTAAAATGATCAAAACTTTTATAGCGATGCAGACTTCTAGTGGTGCCATACACCGTAAACCCTTTAGAAGTTAAAAAAATACCTGTTGCCTTACCAATACCGGAAGATCCACCGGTTATCAAAACCACTTTTTTGTCCATACCACAAATAAAAGTATAAATAAGAAGAATTCTATACCAATTGCTTGACTTTGGGGTACAAAAAAAGGCAAGCTACCTACATCGCACCGCTACGACCGCATACCCTTGCTGCGTTCCCACCCTGGGGGATTTTGCAGGAGCTGGTCGTGTAGGACTTGCCAGTGGCAAATATACGACCTTTTAAATTTGTTGCAATCGCAATACATGCTTAATTTGGTCAATATTTTAAGTTTAATACGGCATGAACAATATGAAGTTTTCTTTACTTATTTTCTCACTACTACTACTAGATGCTTGCGGCGGACCATCAGATGTCAATCAACTTTTTGATATTCAGTTAGAAGGCAAGGCAAAACAGTTTCAACAAGGGCAAGCCGTTGGGGTAAGCATTCAAAATAAAAAGGATAAAACCATAGGGGATGTTTCTTACAGTATTGATGGTGTAGCGTTGTCCAAAACGGATGGAAAGCTAATTTTTGATATTGAAAAACTCGGTAGTAAAACACTAGTTGCTAAAATTCAATATAATGATGAGCTTGTTGAGATTTCAAAGAATATTAGGATTTTAGCAAGTAAAGCCCCGGAAATTTATACGTATGAAATCCTCAATACCTTTCCACATGATGCTTCAGCATATACTCAAGGCTTAGAATTTAATAATGGAGTGCTTTATGAAGGCACAGGAAAATTAGGGAAATCCAAATTACGCAAGGTGAATTTTGAAACTGGTGAAGTGATTGAAAACATTGCGTTGGATAAATCTGTTTTTGGTGAGGGAATAACCATTCTCGGGAATAAGTTATATCAATTAACCTGGAAGAGTGGTATTGGTTATGTTTATGATAAAAACACGCTTGAAAAAAAGGAAACCTTTAGCTACGGCGAAAGCAAGGAAGGATGGGGACTTTGTAACGATGGTCAAAAACTGTACAAGAGTGATGGAACCGAAAAAATATGGTTTTTAGACCCTGAGACACTTGTAGAAACAGGGTATGTAGAAATTGTTACCAACAAATCTATTTTTAACAGCGCTAATGAACTAGAGTACGTTGATGATAAAATCTATGCCAATGTTTATGGTAAGGAAAGTATGATGATTATTGATGCTGCATCAGGAGCCATTGAAGGTGTCATCAATTTTGGCGGTCTTAAGAAAATGGTTGAAAGAGGTGCTGAATGGGATGATCAAAATTCTGTTTTAAATGGTGTTGCTTATCACCCTGAAAGAAAATCATTTTTTGTAACCGGCAAAAACTGGAATAAACTATTTGAAGTTCAAATACTCAAAAAAGAATAATGCAAGTATTTTCACAACTGATACAAGTTAAAGAAAGTGATTTAGATGAATTACATCATGTAAATAACATTCGCTATGTAGAATGGATTCAACAAATCTCCAAGGAACATTGGCAAAACGTTGTAGATGAGAATACAAAGAACAACTTTATTTGGGTAGTTAGAGCGCACCGAATAACATATCATAGTGCTGCTAAAATTGATGATGAATTGCATCTAAAAACAGAAATAATCAATTCTCGAGGATCAATTTCAACAAGAAGAGTTGAAATGAAAGACAATAAAACAAATGTTTTAGTGGTTAGTTCAGAAACGGATTGGTGTCTGCTTGACCCCAAAAACATGAAGCCCATCAGAATACCAGAAACAATAAAAAATTTATTTATCACAACTTGAAAAAGAGTGTTCTAAAAAATACTATTATCGCTATTTTATTAGTGGTGGCCGTTACTACATCTTGTAGAAAGGATTTTGACTTTAAAATCTCATCGGGTAACCTAAGCTTTTCAAAAGATACGGTCTATTTAGACACTGTTTTTACCAATATTGGCAGCAGTACCTATACCTTAAAGGTCTACAACCAAGAGAATGAAGATGTTTTCATTCCATCAATTCGATTGCGAACTGGGCAAGAAAGCAGCTATCGCCTCAATGTAGATGGTACGGCTGGGAAAGAATTTACTAACGTGCCGCTTTTAGCAAAAGATAGTATGTTCATCTTTATTGAAACTACTTTCGATATAGCCGCTATCGATCAAAATGAATTCCTTTATACGGATGCCATTGAATTTGATACTACCGGAGACTCAAAATCTGTTGAATTAGTAAGCTTGGTTAAAGATGCCGTCTTTTTATTTCCGCAAACATTGGATGATGGTCTAAAAGAGACTTTACTTTTAGGAGAGGACGGTGAGGGTAATGAAATAAGGATAGAAGGTTTCTTTTTAGAAGATTCGGAATTAAACTTTACTAATGAAAAACCTTATGTAATTTATGGGTATGCCGCTGTGTCAGAAGGAAAAATACTCACTATTGCTGCCGGTTCAAGAGTACACTTTCACGAAAATTCCGGAATTTTAATAGGGTTTGGTGGCAGTATTCAGGTTTTTGGTGAATTAAGCGAAGACCAAGAAACTCTTGAAAACGAAGTTATTTTTGAGGGAGACCGCCTTGAACCCAATTTTTCAGACCTAGCTGGCCAATGGGGTGCTATTTGGATCACACCTGGAAGTATCAATAATACCATAGCACACCTTACTTTAAAAAACGCAACAGTAGGTTTGCTGGTTGATGGTATGGCAACTGGCAATACTACCACACTGTCGCTATCTAACAGTCAAATATATAATAGTAGTACGACCAATCTATGGGCTAGAACCGCCAAGATTCAGGTAGAAAACACCGTTTTTGGTAACTCGGGTGCTGCATCAGTGTACTGTAACTTAGGAGGTGATTATAGCTTTAAACATTCTACGATAGCCAACTATTGGTCGTCTGGATTTAGAAACGCTCCTGCCCTACTGGTAGATAATTTCATTAGCTTTTCTGATGGTTCCAGTATTGGTGCAGATTTAGTAGCGGCTTCGTTTGCAAACTGTATTATTGATGGCAATAAACGAGTGGAATTCATTTTAGAATCAAACGAGTCCAATATATTTGAATTCAACCTCAAGCACTCCTCCATTCGGTTTAATGACAATAATGGGGATTTTGTTGATAATCCACTTTTTAATTTTGATAACCTTGTTCGTTATGAATCGCTATTTCTAAATTTAAATACTGATTTTACCAACGCCAGAGCGAATCTATTCACACTCCAAGAAACTTCTGAAGTGTTGGATTTAGGAGCTTTGGATATAGGCCTAGAAGTACCTACCGATATCTTAAATACACCCCGTACCTTAACCCCTGACTTGGGTGCTTATGAGTTTATTGAAGAATAGTAAGACGCATTAATCTTTTCCCTCTTGGAGAAAATCCATAGTTTTTTTGTGGTAAAAATGCAACCTATAATGAATTAGCATTAGTACTTTGGCTGTAATCTATTGGGGTATGGATTATACGTATACAATTATCGATGCTAATGCAACAACTTGTCTTCAGTTGCAGTCTCACTTACAAGAGTACCCTGACTTCTTTTGCTCAGCTACCTCGGCAAACACTAATGAAGGTTTGAATCAAATTCTTAAAACCTTACCCGATGTAGTCTTCTTGAATTTAAGTAAAATAGGTGCGGAAGGTTTCCAAATGATTACGGAGCTCTACCAATATTTACAAAAAACACCCCTTTTCATAGCGGTTTCATCGGATAAATCACATGCCTACCAAGCAATAAAAACAGGCTGCTTTGACTATTGGCTACTACCCTTTGATGAATTTGAAATTCGTAAAACGATATTGAAGTTAAGAAGACAAGTCCCTAAAGAAACTGTACCCACTACCCTATGCCTAAAAACCTATCGTGATTATCATTATATAGATACCAATGAAATCTTGTATTTGAAAGCCGATAATAATGCTACCGATTTTTTCATGAAAGACGGTACAAAAATTAGTGCCTTCAAGACTCTTAAATCATTTGAAGAAACCCTACCTCAAAATTTTATAAGAATACACCAAAGTTATATTCTTAATGTGAAGTATGTTTCTAGAATTAATTATGGTAAATCTACTTGCACCATAAGAAACATTGAAGATCAGCTTCCTTTTTCAAAATCATATAAAGAACGTATTGATGATTTAAAAAGTCTTCTTTCTAAAAATGCCATTGATACTTTAAAGTGAAAAAATTCTTTCAGATATCCTTTGTTTACTAAAACATTTCTTTCAAATACTTTTTCAGACCTCTTCAACTCAGTATCTCTGATGCCTCTCTTTACATTGCAGTAACAATAAAGAAAAGCATTTTAATAACATAATTTAAAATTTGAACACCATGAAAAAAGTATTGAGTATAGTAGCGGTAGCGGTAATGACATTAGGTTTTATTTCTTGTGAAACGGAAAGCACAGCGGATCAAGAAGAACTGTTTGTAAATGCTTCTGATGATGACCAAACAGAAAACCAAAGGGATTAGTTTTAAATTCCAACGAACCCCAGGTGTTAATACTTGGGGTTTTTTTGTATCTTGTCTGTAGGTAAAACGTTACAAATACAGGTAGACAAGTTTTATGAAAGTTGGGGTGTTGCTTTTATTTTTTTTAATTTTCGCAAAAGGTTTTGGCAACCATAATGTTGTGGTCAATAAATCAAGAAATGGAACAACTACGGACAGTACTCAAATCTGGCTTCGATTGGCTCGTAAGAATACAAACCTGAATACAAATCAAAAAAAGACGCTTCTTAGGAAAGCGATTGAAGAAACAAAAAAAAACAATCCTAGTTCCCTGCACAAAATTTCTTCTGCCGCATTAGCAAGTGGTGATTCCATACTCTTTAAAGCAATCAGTAAAGAAATTCTTGAGACCTCTAAAAACCTCAATCAAAAAAAATCCCATGGTATTACCCATTGGGATATCGCATATTTTTATAAAAAGAGTAGACCAGATAGTGCATTTTATCATTTTCAAGAAGCCTATACCCTATTCTCTAACATTGAGTTAGACTCTTTAAATCTTCATTATCCGGGGGCGCTACTGATTGACATAGGTAATTTAAAAGTTGGAATCAAGGATTATATTGGTGCCGAAAAAGATATTATCAAGTCCATCGAATATTATAATCAAGTTGGCCAAAAAAATAGACAATTTGGTGCTTATAATGCTTTGGGTATTGCCCAAAATGGGTTACAAAAATTTGATAAGGCCTTGGAATACCATGAAAAAGCAAAGGGATATATTCGGCTCGGACCCGAAAAAAAACAATATGGTTTTGAATTGATGAATCAAAATAATATTGCCTCTACCTATTGGAAAAAAGGGGATTTTATAAAAGCCTTTGAGCTATATTCAAATTTGCAAGAAAAAGACAGTCTATTACTTAAAAATCCAGAGCTTTATGCCAAAGTCTTGACCAGTAAAGCCTTTTGTGGCTTTAAAAGCGGTCTACAAAATTTTGAAGCCTATAAAAGAGCTTACGAACAATCTAACTCTATTTTAGACAGTATTGGGGAGTATTACGCAAAAGCGCGTAATTATGAATACTATGCCCAAATCGCTGCAGCAAGCAAAGATACTCTTGATGCTATTGCGAATGCCATCACCGCTAAAACTATCGCAGAAGAAACCAATAATCATGATCGCTTATTAAGTTCGTTAAGATTGCTAAGCACCTTAGATAAAAAAAATAGTAATACCTATTCTAGTGCTTATTTTAAACTCAATGACGAAATACAACGAAAAGAGCGAACGATACAAGATAAGTTTGCTAGAATACGTATGGAAACTGACGAGGTTATTGAAGAGAACGCATCGCTGACCAAACAAAAAGAACTTTATGCCGGTTTGGCTTTAGCCTTAGTAGTTGTGGCGTTAGGTGTTTTTACTATTATTTCACAGCGTATTAGCAATCAAAAATTAAGATTTAGCAAAAAACAACAAGAAAGCAACCAAGAAATTTATGAACTCATGCTTTCACAGCATGGTAAGCTGGAAGAAGGCAAAAAATCAGAACAAAAGCGTATTTCAGAGGAAATGCATGATGGCATTCTTGGGCAAATGCTAGGCATACGCTTAATTTTGAGCGGTTTAAACGAGCGTAGTGATGAGGAGGCTATTCAACAACGTGCAGCACTTATTGACAAGCTTCAAGAGCTAGAAGAAGAGGTGCGCACCATATCGCATGAGTTAAATTCTTCCGCTTATGATAAGGTAGATAATTTTATTAGCTCTCTAAAAGAATTGCTGAAAACGGTTCAAGCATCCTCAGGTATTACTATCGATTTCAAATATGACAAAGGACTGATTTGGGATAAATTAGACAGTGATTTAAAAATTAACGTATATCGCATCATTCAAGAAGCTTTGCAAAATTGTGTGAAGCACGCCGCTTGTAAAAACATTGTCGTTAGTTTTTTTAACTCAGAAAAAATGTTAAATTTAACCATTACAGATGATGGGGTGGGTTTTAACATGACCAAGGGCAAAAAAGGTATTGGTCTTAAAAATGTTGAATCTCGTGTTAAAAAATTAAATGGCTCTTTAAAGGTTGACAGTACCCTTAATCAAGGTACATCGTTAAAAGTAAGCATTCCATTCTCTACTGAATCTTTTATTAGTACAAGCATAAGAAATGCTAGAACTAGTCAAAAAGTTTAACTTGAATGTCCCTTTTTATGAAAACACTTCGTATTCTAGCAGTTGATGACCATGAGATGACCATGCTTGGTTATAAATTTATTCTTGAACGAATTGTTTTTGATGACTACAATATTATAGTGGACACCGCCAATACTTTTGAAACCGGTAAGGAAAAAATTGAGGAATCTGTTGCCTCTTTTAAATACGATATCATCTTTTTAGATGTTCAACTTTTTCCGCCGAATGAAAATCAACCCCACAATGGTGAGGACTTAGGCCTGCTAGCGCGTAAAATGGCGCCAGATTCAAAAATAATTTTTATGTCTTCCTTCAGTGATAATTATAGAATAAACAGTATTCTAAAATCTGTAGATCCTGATGGCTATATGGTAAAAACGGATATTGATCCTAAATCATTGGAAGCAGCGGTTAAAACCGTGATTTCTGAGCCGCCCTATTATTCTTCAAAAGCCTTGGGTGCCATCCGAAAGAAAATGTCAAATGACATTACGCTGGACAGCAATGACAAAAAAATCCTTTACCATTTGTCTATTGGAACCAAAACAAAAGATTTGGAAAATCACATTGAATTATCCTCTTCGTCCATAGAAAACAGAAAAAGACATTTAAAGTCTATTTTTGGTACAGAAAAAGAGAATGATTTAGCACTTATACTAGCTGCTAAAAACCGTGGATTTATTTAAAAAAGCATTTCACCTGATTTATTTTACAATTCAACCAATCTTTACTACATTTCATTAAAATTATTTTTTTTAACAAAACATTAACATTTTTTAGCC
>CAYGUO010000128.1:0-8904 GCA_964353095.1 uncultured Flavobacteriaceae bacterium
ATGATAGGCTCGGGGAATTTATCATTTTCTTTCATTCCCTCAGGCATAGGTTCACCGCAAAGTATGCGCTTTCCTGCTTTGTATTCACGCGCTGCATGACCAGACATATAACCACGAATAACCATTTCTATCTTAAATGGTTCACAGGCCTTACCTACCGCGACATTAGGGTCTGGTGTAGCCATTAACCAATTGGGCACAATATCTTCCGTAGCCCGCATCATTTTAGTGGCAATTTGATTCAAAATCTGCCCTTTATAGGGAATTCCCTTTGGCATCACCACATCAAACGCAGAAAGACGGTCAGTTGCCACCATCACCAAAATATCATTTTCTAAAGTATATACCTCCCTTACTTTACCCTTGTATACAGTCTTTTGCCCTACAAAGTGAAAATTCGTATCCATTATTGTGTTTGACATGTTTAACTAGTTTTGGTGCTCAATACTTTTATAGGCGTCAATTACCTTTTTGACCAATTTATGACGAATGACGTCTTTGTCATCTAAATAAATAATACTAATTCCCTCTACGTTTTGAAGCACCAATAAGGCTTCTTTTAAGCCCGAAATTACTCGTCTTGGTAAATCAATCTGGCCTGGGTCACCGGTGATTAAAAACTTGGCATTTTTACCCATACGGGTCAAAAACATCTTCATTTGGGCATGGGTAGTATTTTGGGCTTCATCAAGGATTACAAAAGCATTATCTAAGGTTCTCCCTCGCATAAAAGCCATTGGGGCAATTTGTATGGTACCGTCTTCGATATATTTTTCCAGTTTTTCCGGTGCAATCATATCGCGCAGCGCATCATACAAAGGCTGCATATAAGGATCCAATTTTTCTTTTAAATCGCCTGGTAGAAACCCTAAGTTTTCGCCAGCTTCAACTGCTGGCCTAGTCAAAATAATTTTACGTACTTTTTTTTCTTTTAATGCTTTTACTGCCAAGGCAACCCCTGTGTAGGTTTTACCAGTACCGGCAGGGCCTACGGCAAATACCATATCAACTTTATGACTGGCATCTACCAAACGTCGTTGATTAGCGGTTTGCGCTTTTATCAACCTACCACTTACCCCATGAACTAAAACCTCACCACTAGATTTTGATGAATTTTCTTGCTCGCCGTTACTTGTCAATACCCGCTCAATTGCATTTTCATCTAATTTGTTATACTTGGAGAAGTATGCAGTGAGCATGTCAAACCGTTTATCAAACTCTTCCAATAATTCTTCATCACCGTACACTTTAATCTTGCTACCACGGGCAACAATCTTAAGTTTAGGGAAGTATTTTTTGAGTAATTCAATATTCTCGTTCTGTTGTCCAAAGAAATCCCTTGGACTAATTTCGGTAAGTTCTATTATAAGTTCGTTCAATGAATTTTAGCTATTAAAAGTTGTCAAGTTATTTTAAGAAAAAATCGTTTATCCTTTTTACGTAATTTTACGGACAAACTTAACCAAAAAAGGCTTTTTAACAGCAAAAACATATCAACACCTAGGCATGGCAATTATCACGTTAACAACAGATTTTGGATATAAAGACCACTTTGTTGCCGCCATAAAAGGAAGTATTTTAAAAGAGTTGCCCTCGGTTTCAATTGTTGATATTTCGCATGCCATTTCACCCTTGGATATCCTTGAGTGTGCTTACATCGTTAAAAATGCATATTCCAATTTTCCAAAAGAGACCATACATATTATCGGAATGGACTCAGAGTTATCGCCGGAAAACGAACATATTGTAGTATTCGCTGACGGTCATTACTTTATTGGCGCCAATAATGGAATAATTTCTTTGGTTGTGAAAGATTTAACACCAGAACATATTGCTGAAATAAACATCCCAAACACAGTGTTAAACTCATTTCCGGTACAAGAAGTGTTTGTCAAAGTGGCCTGTCACCTTGCTAGGGGTGGTAAACTTGGTATTGTAAGCAAGCCGTTTGGTAATTTGAAAGAAGCCAAAGAACTTGAGCCTAGAATTACAAATGAAGGTAAAACCATTATTGGTAATGCGGTTTATATTGATAATTACGGTAATGTGGTAACCAACATCACCAAAACACTCTTTGAGGCTTACAGGAATGGAAGGGCTTTTGAAATCATTGCTAGAAGGCAAAAAACAAGTGCAGTTCACACCAGTTATAACGGGATTATAAATTATAATGCTCCTGTGAACCAACGTAATGGCCCTGGAGATTTGTTAGCCATTTTTAATGCAGCGGGTTATATAGAACTGGCCATTTATAAAAGCGATATTAATTCTTTGGGGGGAGCCTCAACTTTATTAGGACTTAAAATTGATGATATCATCACCATAAATTTTTTATAAATGTTAGTTCGAATCGTAAAATTGACTTTTAAGACCGAAAATATTTCTAGTTTTGAAAAAATTTTTAAGGAAACCAAACAACAAATCAGAAGTTTTGAGGGTTGTACTTTTTTAGAGCTATACCAAGAAATTGATCATCCCAATGTTTTTTTCACCTATAGCTATTGGGAAAGTCAAGATGCATTGAACATGTATAGAAATTCTGATTTTTTTAAAGAAGTTTGGTCAAAAACAAAATTATTGTTTGATGCTAAGCCAGAAGCTTGGAGCGTCAATAAAAGAGCCACTTTGCGTTAGACTTATGCTAGCAATTTTTAAGAAAGAATTTCAGTCATTTTTCACCTCGCCCATTGGGTATTTGATTATAGGGTTGTTTTTGGTTTTAAACGGTCTTTTTCTTTGGGTTTTTAAAGGGGAATACAACATATTTGATTATGGTTTTGCTGACTTAAGTACCTTTTTTCTGTTATCCCCTTGGGTTTTTTTATTCCTCATTCCTGCTGTTACCATGAAAAGCTTCGCTGAAGAGCGCAAACTAGGAACATTAGAGTTACTTCTGATCAAACCAATAGCCACCATAAAGATGATAGGTGGTAAATTTTTTGGCGCTTTTGTTTTATGTGTTTGTGCCGTTATACCAACCCTAATTTATTTGTTTGCCATTTCTAGTCTGGGTATTTTAGAAAACAATTACGATTTGGGTATTGTTTTAGGCTCTTATTTCGGTTTATTTTTTCTTATTGCAATGTATACCAGTATTGGTTTGTTTGCCTCCTCTTTAACCAGCAATCAAATTCTGTCTTTTATTTTGGCAATTGGCATTTGTTTTTTGGTCTACTTTGGATTTGATGCACTGTCCACATTAGCGTTAGATGGAACAACACAAGAATTCATAAAAACATTTGGTGCTAAATCACATTTCGAAAGTATTGCCCGAGGTATTATTGATACTAGGGACATTATATACTTTTTAAGCATGACCCTATTCTTCGTTTATTTAACCAATACTCACTTAAAAAACTTTACCAAATGAAGAAGGGCATGCTAACTTCAATTTTAAAAGGGCTGGCCTTGCTTATTGTAATAAATATGCTTGCTGGGTACGCCTATACCCGCTTTGATTTAACGGAAGATAAAAGATATACGCTATCATCCGAAGCGGTTGCAACCCTGAATGGATTTAAAACCCCAGTAATTATTGATGTATTATTGGATGGCAACCTCCCTTCTGAATTTGCTAAGCTCAAATCTGAAACCCAACTGCTTTTGGAGCAGTTTGCCTCAAAAAACAACAATATCAAATTCGATTTTGTCAATCCACTAGAAGAGGGTTCTTCAAAAGAACAAACCATTGCGCAATTGCAACAATTAGGTTTGACTCCCGCAAATGTTACTATAGAAGAAGATGGTAAAGTATCACAAGAACTGGTTTTTCCTTGGGCAATGGTCAATTATAACAACCAGACAATTAAAGTTGCCTTATTAAAAAACAAACTTGGAAGTTCTTCAGAAGACCGTATCAATAATTCAGTACAACAATTGGAATATGCGTTTGCTGATGCGTTTACCAAATTAGGTATTACAGAAAAAAAACGAGTGGCCGTACTGAAGGGCAATGGTGAATTAGATGATATATATCTTACAGACTACCTTTCAACGATACGTGATTATTATAATCTTGGAGCAATTACCTTAGATTCGGTAACCAGCAACCCGCAAGAGGTATTAGACCAGCTAAAAACTTTTGATTTGGCTTTGATTGCAAAACCAACTGAAGCCTTTACGGAAGAGGAAAAATATATTTTAGACCAATTTATCGTCTCTGGTGGTAAATCTATTTGGCTCGTAGATAAGGTAGCCATGGAATTGGATAGCCTTTTCAATCAGAATGGTAGCAACATAGCCGTCAAACGAAATTTAAACCTTGATGACTTCTTTTTTAAATACGGAATTCGTATCAAACCTGTTTTGGTAAATGATATGTATAACACCCCTATTGTCTTGGCCACTGGTGAAGCTACTGAATCGCAATACAACCCTTTACCTTGGGTATATCATCCTATGGTGTTTTCAAAAAACAACCATCCTATAAACAACAATATTGAGGCATCTCGTTTTCAATTTGCCAATGTTTTGGATACGCTCCCTAATGAAAATATAAAAACCATATTATTACGGTCTTCACCATTATCTAGGCCTGAAACAATACCCAAGACCATAAGTTTAGCCCTTTTGAACCAACAACCCAATCAAGAAGTTTATGTCAATAAAGGAAATTTACCCTTAGCCGTTTTAATAGAAGGGCAATTCAAATCTGCTTATACCAATAGGGTCAAACCTGTAAACCTTGAAGGTACATTGGAAGAAGGAAAACAGAATCAAATGTTGGTCATTGCCGACGGAGATCTGATTAAAAACCAATTGCGTAATGGAAAACCCTTGACTTTAGGTTATGATAAATGGACCAATAACACCTATGGGAATAAAGAGTTTTTGGTCAATAGTATCAATTATCTTTTAGATGATACCGAACTTATAAACATTCGGAACAAAAAAGTCTCGATTCCTTTACTGGACGTTCAAAAAATTCGAGACGAAAAATCAAAATGGCAGTTGATAAACATTGGCTTTCCAGTGATAATCATTCTAATTTCAGGATTTGTTTTTATGTACTTCAGAAAAAAGAAGTATTCTCGTTAAGTGTTAATAAATTTGTTTTCGAAGCATACACATTTAAAATATCTTTGCTTTAATCAGTTTTACACAAGTTTGTTTTTATTTAAACTACAAAAACTGCTAAGAACATTGTAAATAGACCAAATGAAATTTATAGTATCAAGTACGTATTTACTAAAACAACTACAGGTTTTAGGTGGTGTAATCAATAGCAGCAACACCTTACCAATTCTAGATAATTTTCTGTTTGATTTAAAGGCAACCAAATTAACGGTTTCTGCTTCTGACCTAGAAACAACAATGAGTTCAGTTTTAGCTGTAGAATCTGATTCTGAAGGAACTATAGCGGTACCGGCAAGACTGCTTTTAGACACGCTAAAGACTTTTCCAGAGCAACCCTTAACTTTTGTTGTAGAAGACAATAACACAGTAGAAATAAGCTCGAATCATGGTAAATATGCCTTAGCGTATGCTGATGGAGCAGAATTTCCAAAAGCGGTGGAGCTTTCAAATCCAAGTTCGACTACGCTATTGGGTGATATTCTAGCCACTGCAATCAACAAAACTATTTTTGCTGCTGGTAATGATGATTTGAGACCGGTGATGAGTGGGGTCTTTTTTCAATTCTCAACGGAGAATTTGACCTTTGTTGCCACAGATGCACATAAGTTGGTTAAATATCAGCGACATGATGTTCAAGCTTCAGAAGTCGCAGAATTTATTATGCCTAAAAAACCTTTGAACCTTTTAAAGGGAATTTTGGCAGGTTCAGAATCAGAGGTGAAAATTGAATACAATGAAAGTAACGCAAAGTTTACTTTTGATGAAACAGAATTGATTTGTCGTTTGATAGATGGAAAATACCCTAATTACGAAGCGGTAATTCCTAAAGAAAATCCAAACCAACTATCGATTTCAAGAAACCAATTTTTAAGTTCGGTGCGTAGGGTTTCTATTTTCTCCAACAAAACCACCCATCAGATTCGTTTAAAAATTGCAGGAGCGGAACTCAATATATCTGCCGAAGATGTAGACTATAGTAATAAAGCAGAAGAACGTTTATCGTGCTCTTATCAAGGCGATGATATGCAAATAGGATTCAATTCAAGGTTTTTGGTTGAAATGCTAAATAATCTAACGTCAGATGAAGTTTCTTTAGAAATGAGTTTGCCTAACAGAGCTGGTATTCTAACGCCCGCTGACGGATTGGACGAAGGTGAACACGTTACTATGCTTGTGATGCCAGTAATGCTGAATAGTTAAACTATACAGTCTTTACAAATTAAAAAAGCTAGCAGATGTCTGCTAGCTTTTTTAATTATATAAACTTAATGGTAAGAAAGTATGAAGGAGCTTCACCGTTAGACGCTTTTACCGCATTTACTATAGGTAAAACAAACCCTAAAATACCAACCCCTAGTAGCCCTAATAAGCCTAGGCCCAGTAATAATATGGCTGGAATACTTAAAATTACATAGAGCAACATACTCAATTGTAAATTGATGATTGACCTACCGTGCTCGTCCATACCCTCAACAGCGTTTTTTGAACTAAGCCAAATTATCAAGGGAACGATAAAACTTCCGAACCCCGTGACATAAGTCAAAAGTTGCGTTAGATGGGTTATTGCCAAAAGGCTATTGTCTTTTCTTAAAACATTTTGATTAACTAATTCCATTTTGATTGATTTAATGATGATGTATTTATTTGTATCAAAATCTATCAAAATGTTACAGTGTCGCCTTATTTTTGCTTCTGTAATTTTTTAAGCTTTTCGGTCTCCTTTGTCAATTCAATCTTTTTCTTTTCAATTTTAGTCTTCAACTTTTCTTCGTCTACGGGTGAAAGTTTGCCTTTTTCCAAACCCTTACTTAACTTGTTTTCCAAGGCGACTAATTGCCTTTCATTTTTATTAACGCTATTCTTAGTTTTCTTGATCTTATCTATAAGTTTTTCCTTTTTTTTAGCTTCTTTCTCTTTTTTTGCGATGTCCTTCTCCTCTTTCTGAGCTTTCTTCACCCGCTTCTCCGCCTCTTTTTGTTCTTCTTTTGAAATTACCGCGGTAACTAAGCTATCTTTGCTAACGGTGGTTACCTGTGCTTTTAGGGTTAAAACGTTAGCTAATAAAAGTATACTTACAACTATTTTAAGTGTCATCTTCATGGATTTATGTTTTAATATATATTAGAAACCAAGTGGTGTAGGTAAGTCACTAAAATATTTAAAAAATAACAGTACACCAAGTATATAAATACAGCTAAAAATGAGTGAAAACATCATAGCGCTTGCAACTGCTTCAGGAATTGGAGCCATCGCTGTTATCAGAATTTCGGGAAATGATGCCATTGCAATCGTCGCTTCTAAATTTAGTCCCATTCGTAAAAAAAACCTACTCTCCCAAAAAACCCATACCATTCACTTGGGCCATATACAAGATGGGAACAAAGTATTGGATAAAGTCTTGATTTCTATTTTTAAAGGTCCAAACTCCTATACCGGAGAAAATATCGTTGAAATTTCGTGTCACGGATCTACTTATATTCAACAACAAATCATACAATTGTTTTTAAGAAACGGATGCCGAATGGCGGCTGCGGGCGAATTTACATTGAGAGCTTTTTTAAATGGAAAGATGGACCTAAGTCAGGCCGAAGCAGTAGCAGATTTAATAGCCAGCGATAGTGAAGGTGCCCATCAAGTAGCAATGCAACAAATGCGTGGTGGATTTAGTACTGAAATAAAAGAGCTAAGGCAAGAGCTTTTAAACTTTGCTTCGTTAATAGAGCTTGAGTTGGATTTTTCTCAAGAAGATGTTGAATTTGCCGACCGAACACAGTTTAACGAATTGCTACTTAAAATAACCGAGTTCCTGAAAAAATTAATAGACTCTTTTGCCTTGGGCAATGTTATAAAAAATGGAATTCCCGTTGCCATCGTAGGCGAACCTAATGTTGGAAAGTCTACCTTACTTAATGCGCTATTAAACGAAGAACGTGCTATTGTAAGTGATATACCAGGTACTACAAGAGATACCGTGGAAGACCAAATTGCAATTGGAGGAATAAATTTTAGGTTTATTGATACTGCTGGCTTAAGAAAAACTGAAGATAAAGTTGAGCAAATAGGTATTGCCCGTGCTTTTGAAAAAATAGAACAAGCAAAGCTAGTGGTCTATCTATTTGAAGCTTCACAGGATAAAGTAAGCGAGATTAAAACCCTACAAAAGCGATATCCAAAAAAACAATTCCTTTTAATTGCCAACAAGATTGATGAAGTTTCTGAAGATAGAATTACAGATTTACAAGGTGTTTTTCCTTCCATACTTTTGTTATCTGCGAAGAAAGGAATAGGTATTGAAAACCTGAAAGAAACCTTATTAAACCTTTCCAATATCGGTTCTTTGGGTACTAATGATACCATAGTTACAAATAATAGACATTATGATGCCCTGTTAAAAGCTTTAGAGGCGATTCAAAAAGTAAAAGAAGGGATGAATGAAGACTTATCAAGCGATTTGATGGCAATTGATATTCGAGAGGCGCTTTTTCATCTTGGTGAAATAACAGGTGCTGTTTCTACTGATGATCTTCTGGGAAATATCTTTTCCAATTTCTGTATTGGAAAGTAATTATCTTTCTCTTGTTTGGTAACTACCTGTTATTGTTGACTTTATTAGTAATTACTTGCTCTTATTTGTTGCCCATTATCTCTTTATTTCTTATATTTGTTGCACAGTTGTTGCCTTAACTACTGTTTTGTTGCCCAATATTGATGGCAACAAGTCATAGCGAAATGATGCACCATATCGCTACATATTGACCCATAAGGCTACACAATGCAACAAATGAGTAGTAACATTCACATACCTATAACTTGTCAATTCTGCGGTAA
>CAYGUO010000129.1:0-8835 GCA_964353095.1 uncultured Flavobacteriaceae bacterium
ATTTACAAGAAGGAAACAAAGGATTAAACGCAGTAAACGTAAAAGTTATCTAATCATATACTTTCAAGTTTAACAAGAGCCCCATCACTAGTGATGGGGCTTTTTTGTGGCTAGTAGTAACAGCACAAAGAAGCCATTCATAAAATAGAGGCTCCAAAAGAATCAAAAACATAATTGTATAACAGGCGGACGAAAATAAAGAGGTAGTTTCGCGCCTTAAAAATAGCTATGAAGCGCATAAGTCAGTATAGGAAGTTGTTTCGTGTTGAAAAAGATGTTACTCTTAAAGAGCTCAAATCAAAGTATCGTAATTTGGTAAAAGAATGGCATCCAGATAAATTCCAAGAAGGTCATGTACGAAGGGAAGAGGCAGAAACCAATAGTCGTAACATTATTGACGGATATCATTTTTTAGTAAGTATTGCCCCTGAAACTATTGCTGTTAATTTAGAAGTGTATACGGAAACCATAACAAATTCAGGTATAGCAGATTATAGTTATAAGGGCTTGGTACTAGAGATTACTTTTTTGGACGGTACAACTTATGAGTATTTTGGAGTGACCAAACCCGTCTATTTAAAGATGATCAATTCGAACAAACTAAATCGTTTTGCCAAACGCAGTATTTATCCTAACTATTTGTACAGAAAATCAAAACGCACACTTCAAGAGGCTTAATTTAGTCATCAATTAGAAGTTACAAGTAGGCTTTTCTAGAATTTTCAAACAGGAATGTTCTTCCTAAGTTCGGCTATTCTAGTATTTCGTGTACTTATCTTTGTTTAAACTTAATATGTATGTCAAAACAGTTCTCTGATTTAGGAATTAACAAACAAATGCTGCAAAGTTTAGCAGCTTTGAATATTACGGCTCCCACCGATATTCAAGCAAAAACAATTCCTATAGTACTAAATCAAAATGAGGACGTAGTAGCTCTTGCAAAGACAGGTACTGGTAAAACGGCAGCCTTTGGTTTGCCGCTATTACAATTGATTGATACCGAAAATAAAGAGGTGCAGGCCGTTATATTAGTCCCAACACGAGAATTGGGACAACAAATTCATAAAAACTTAGTATCCTTTGCTACTCATAGTCCTACAATATCAATAGCTTCAATTTGCGGCGGCATTCCTATAAAACCACAAATAGAACGTTTAAGTCAAACAACACATATTGTAGTAGCAACACCCGGGCGACTTATAGACTTGATACAACGCAAAGCCATCAATATTGAACGTATAAAGTATCTAATTTTAGATGAAGCTGATGAAATGATCAGCGCATTAAAAAAAGATCTTGATATTATTATTAATGAAATTCCTAAGAAAAGAAGAACATTATTGTTTACAGCAACCATGCCAGGTGCGGTAAAACAAATGATTCAGAACTACATGTCAAAACACGTAGTTCAATTGGATGCTGATATGGAACAGCTAGGCCATAGCGGAATTGAACATCAATTTGTGGTTGTTGAGCCCATAGAAAAACTAGAGGTTTTACTTCACTTTTTAAATACCAAAGAAGGAGATCGCGGTATTATTTTTTGTAAAACCAAAGCAGCTGTGAATAAATTAGCAAAGAAGTTGGCTATTAATAAGTTCTCCTCTGGTGCCATTCATGGTAGTTTAACCCAAGGTATCCGTGACCGGATTATGGATCAATTTAGAGAAGGTTATATCGATATTTTGGTAGCTACCGATTTAGCAGCACGCGGTATTGATGTCAAAGAGATCTCTTATGTGGTCAATTATCATTTGCCCGATACTTTTGAAGCGTATGTTCATAGAAGCGGCAGAACGGCGAGGGCAGGAGCCACAGGTCTTTCTTTAAGTATCATCCAACAAGAGGAAGTTAAAGAAATTCCTGACTTTGAAGAAGCCTTAGGCCTTCATTTTAAAGAATTCAAAAAACAAAATGCAGAAAATAGGGAAGAAACGAACCTAGTGCTTTGGGCTAAAAAAATATTTAAAACCAAACCTAACCGTACTATTTCTGTTGAGGCAAAGGATAAAGTAAAGACAGTCTTTCACCATTTGACAAAAGAAGAACTTATCGAAAAAGTACTCGCGGATCATTTGATGCAAAATACCGTGATTAATACTAAAACAAAGGGTCCTCAAAAGAAATAAACTTATGGCAAATAGCATTCGTGAACAACAGGATATTCTAGAGAAGTTAAAAATATATGCATTGAACCCAATGCAAGAAGAAGCCCTTTCCGTAATTGACAAAACCACAAACACGGTACTTCTTTCTCCAACGGGCACCGGTAAAACCTTGGCTTTTCTTTTGCCGTTAATGAAGACATTAGATGCGGAGTGTACGGATGTACAAGCCTTGATTTTAGTCCCTTCAAGGGAACTTGCCATACAAATTGAACAAGTAGTCCGTAATATGGGATCAGGGTTTAAGGTTAACGCCGTATATGGGGGCAGGCCTATGTCAAAAGACAAAATAGAACTCAAGCACCTTCCTGCTATTTTAATAGGAACACCAGGCAGAATAGCGGATCATTTTAGTAATGATCGATTTTCTAAAACAAGTATTAAAACACTGATATTAGATGAGTTTGACAAATCTTTGGAAACAGGTTTTGAAAGTGAAATGCGTGCTATTATCAATCAACTGCCGCATTTGAACAAACGTATATTGACATCGGCAACAAAAAGTGTTGAAATTCCAAGTTTTGTTCGGTTAGATAAGCCGACAATTATCAATTATATTAAAGCTAAAAAACCATCTAAATTAGTACTAAAAACGGTTGCTTCGGGGAATAAGAACAAACTCGAAACCTTAGTGGATCTCTTGCTGTATATAGGCAATGAACCCGGAATTATTTTTTGCAATTACAAAGAGAGTATTGATAAAATAAGTTTTTATTTGAAAAAGAATAAAATCAACTGTGCCAATTTTTCAGGTGGTATGGAACAACGAGACCGAGAACGCTCGTTAATTAAGTTTAGAAACGGAACCTGCCAAGTACTTATCGCAACGGATTTAGCAGCAAGGGGAATTGATATTCCAGAAATGAAGTATATCATTCATTATGAACTTCCTAGAACATCGGAAGAGTTTACCCATAGAAATGGAAGAACGGCGCGTGTAAATTCAAAAGGAACAGCTTACATTTTTCAATGGAAAAAAGAGGAATTACCGGTTTTTATTAAAAACGCAAAGACCATATCCATTTCTAAAAAATCGCCTCAAAAAGGTCAATACTGGGAAACATTGTTTATTTCCGGCGGAAGAAAAGATAAAATTTCAAAAGGTGATATTGCGGGCCTGTTCTTTAAACAGGGCGCTATCACTAAAGATCAACTGGGAATTATCGAGCTCAAGCAAGATTGTGCATTTGTGGCCGTACCCTTATCAATTGCAGATAAATTGGTAGGGAAATTAAATAACGTTCGACTAAAAAAGAAAAAAATACGGGTAAGTATTGTTTAAAACCTATTTAAAGTAAATTCTTTAAAATAGCATTTAAAACCCTTTAAAACAATTTGTTATGATGAAATTGATTACTTTATTATTATAGGTTTTAACCGGATAACACCAAAAATATCCAATAGTTTTATGATTAAATAAGTGATATCAATCTCGTACCATTTCACGCCAAAATTAGCATTGCTAGCATGTTTATGATGATTGTTATGGTAACCTTCACCCATCATTAAAAAGTCAAAACGAAAAAGATTTTTACTGGTATTTTTCATTTGATAATTCACATAACCATAAAGATGACCAAACCAATTAATAATGACACCGTGTATTGGAGCCATTAAAAAGGTTAGGGGTAATAACGCCCATTGCCAAAGGGACGTCGTAAAATAAGCAAAGAATAAAATATATAGTGTTATCCAAAGTATTCTAGAGATACGAGAACCTGCAAAAGCATCAAAAGCCTTCCATTGTGGTACATTTTTGGTAAAACGTTGATCAACTTCAATACGTTGTTTGTTGATATCTTGATAGATTGTTTTTGTTTTCCACATCATCGCAAATAAATTTGAATCATGGGATGGCGAATGCGGGTCTTTTTCGGTATCGGTGTATGCGTGGTGCATTCGGTGCATAATACCGTACCCATAAGCACTTAAATAACTAGATCCTTGAAAAATCCAAGTAAGTACAAAGGTGATACGTTCTGCGGTTTTTGACATTGTAAATACTTGATGTGCTGCATACCGATGTAAAAAGAAGGATTGGAAAAACAGCCCTCCATACCAAAGCACTAAAATGAAAATGACAATTACCATAGCTTTTTTGGTAAAGATAATTTGATACGGAGCGTCAAACAATGAACCCAAATCAATAAAATGATGGTTATACCCGTTTTCTAATTCTACTCAGGGCTTGGGCCGTAACGCCAATGTAAGAACTGATGTATTTTAAGGGAATCACTTTTAATAGCTCTGGGCGCTCTTTAAACAACTTGATATAGCGTTCTTCCGCACTAAGGTTTAAAAGATCTTGTTCACGTTTAGATTTTAATAAAAAAAGCCGCTCGGCGGTCAGTCTGCCAATAAGGTTTCCTATTTGCGTCTTTTGATACACCTCTTGTAAATCTGGGTAGGTAATACTTAAAACACAAGTATCTGTCAGGGCTTGTAATTGATATGCTGAGGGCTGCTGCGTTAAAAAAGAGTCATAAGCACTAATGAACTGGTCTTTAAAACTAAATCCGAAAGTAATTTCTTTTTCCGAATCTTCTTTTGGAATAAATAAACGCACCACGCCAGACTCAATAAAGGAGATATGATGTTCTATATCGTTTACTTTCAGGAAAATAGTTTTCTTAGGTATTTGCCGCTGCTTTAATTTTGAAGTAAAAAAAGCCCAGTCTGTATTAGATATGGTGGCTATTTGATCTAAGTAGGCTCTTATTTGTTCCAAATCTTTTTATCAGCTAAATTAGGATGGCAAAGATACTTATTCAAATGACCAGCAGCCTTTTTTAGACAGCCATATCATCCTATTAAAAGCTAAAAACAAGCATATTCCCTCTTGTTTTTATATCTTTTAGAATAAAATTGGTTATGAAAACTGTATTTCAAGCCTTATTATCGCTAATTATTGTCATACCAATATCAGCAATGCCGCAGGACGTTATCGCCACCCTGGAAATTTTTGATTTACAGACAAATCAACGTTCCGTTGTTTTAACGGATGATGGTCATTTTGAAGCACCCAACTGGTCAAAAGATGGACTATATTTAATTATCAATCAAGGCGGTGCGCTTTTCAAAGTTACAATGGATGGAAAGAAAGAGCGGATTTATACAGGTTTTGCTAACCGTTGCAATAATGACCATGGTATTTCGCCAGATGGAAAAACCATTGCCTTAAGTCATCATTTAGAAGAAGGAAAAGGAAGTTGGTTAACCTCTGCAATTTTTACCGTTCCCATTGATGGAGGTGAACCAAAAAGGGTAACCCAAAATATCCCTTCGTTTTGGCATGGTTGGTCACCGGACGGACAAACACTTGTTTATACGGCTCAAAGAGATGAAGAATTTGATATTTATTCGATTCCCGCAAAAGGAGGAAAAGAAATTCGATTAACAAATACTATTGGTCTTGACGATGGATCTGAATATTCTCCTGATGGAAAATACATTTATTATAATGCTATGCAATCGGGTAAAATGGAGATTTGGCAAATGCATGCGGATGGAAGTAACCAAAAACAACTTACCAATGATGCGTATTCCAATTGGTTTCCCCATCCTTCACCAAACGGAAAACAATTTGTTTTTATTTCCTATTTAGAAGATCAGGGTAGTGCACATCCGGCTATGCAAAAGGTAGAATTGCGATTGTATGATGTGGAAAGTAAATCCCTTAGAACACTTTGTGAATTTATTGGTGGCCAAGGCTCTTTAAATGTGCCTTCATGGGCACCAAGTGGAAAACAATTTGCATTTGTGAGTTATAGGTACAATTGAACTTAGGGCAAAACGCGTTCCTCTAAATTGTTATTACTTTATACTTGTTTGGTTAGAAATAACAGGCCACACTATTTTAGGCATAAAGAATCAAAAACACACCGCCTAAAATTCCTACCAAAGGCACCAGTTTTTTTCTTTTGTTCTGCTCTTTAAACACCAGCCCACCAATAACAACAGCAATCAGTATTTGGCTTCGCTTTATTGCGGAAAGCAACATGATTAAGGCATCAGGATCTTGTAAGGCCTTAAAATAAAAATAATCGGCAGTTAACAATAAAATTCCAACTAGGGGGATTGACCATCGCCATTGAAAAGCCCTTCGTTTTTCAATCTTAGGAAACCAAACTATTGTTAGTATAACCAGCAGAAGGGCTATGGTGTAAAAACAAAACCAGAATTGCAAGGTTTGTGGGTTCAATACTAAATCTTGAATTAAGAACTTATCATATAGCCCACTGGTAGCTCCTAAAAAAGTGGCACCAATAATAGCAAAGATCCATTTGTTTTTCTTGAAATTAATACCCTCAATTTTCCCAATTCGTGAGTATAGCAATACGGAGAAAATGATTAGAAAAAAACCTATCCATTGCCAAAAACTAGGGCGCTCTTGATAAATGACTATAGCGCCGATAAAAGTAAAAAAGGGTCCCGCAGACCGTATTGGGGTCACAATGGTAATGGGTAAGTGCTTCAACGCTTGATAGGCTAAGACCCATGAAGAGGTCATAATAACAGATTTTACAAAAATAAAACCATGTGTCGCCCATGCAATTTCTGTAATGAATAACTGTATGCCCTTCATAAATGATGGATACCATACCGAACCTAAATACAGGGGTATAAGTACTAAAAAACCTGAAGACACAGTGCCCAAAAGTACTGGCAAGGTTTCATTGCTTTGTACGGCATGCTTTTTACATAAGCTGTGTAATCCTAAAAAAAGAGCGGCCAAAAGACCAAGATACATCCACATAATGCGCGCGAAGATAGAAGATTAAAACGTTCAGCTAAAAGAGGTTTCGCTGTAACAGTAAAGATTGACCTTAGGTTGGGCAATCGACAGGTTATAAAGATATTTTTTTAGAGTGCCCCATAAAATAGGACTTAAAACGCTCTAGCTTGGGATGCAATTTTTCTGAATATAGTATGTACTGGCATTTTTGAATACTTTGTGTAATAGAAAGCATGGCACTGGAATCAGATGTTGAAATCATAAAATCAGCATCATCCACACTAAAAATTTTGACCTGAGCTGTATTTACACCATTCGTCAAAAGTAACTTGTTCATGGTTTTGGGGGTAGAAACAAGGATATCAATACCCTCAAAAATTTCCGATTTTTGAATATCAATATGAAGTGCTTCGTATCCAACATACACCCGTAATGAATTGTATTTTGTGTAGCTTATAAAAGCATCATATAAGGCCAAGGCTTTTTCTTTATTCTCAACAAGAACTATGGCTCTTGGGGCATTCCCTTCGGCTTTAAACTTTAATTTTTGTAGGGTAGTCAGTATTAAAGTGGTCGTTTTTCCACTTTCTTTTGGGGCTGTGCAATAAACATTGGCACCGCTTTTTATAATGGGAATACTGCGTTGTTGTAATGGAGTAGGGGTACTGATGTTTAATTGTTCTAGTATTTCCTGTATATCGGGATGTAGTTTTTGAAAAGGCATAGCATTTAAAAAAAGTTTGTCGGCAGTGGAACTAAAAATAAAAATACAAAGATACCATCTTGAAACAGAATAAGAGAAGTGACTGTAAAGACCAATAATTCAATCCAGTTATGTTGGCCAAACCATATTCGGAACACGAAAATCTTATGGTACCATTGGAAAAAATTAAAGCCAACTTTTTAAAGTCAGCTTTAATTATAAACCTATATCGTTTTAAACAATCTACAAATAAGCTTTTAAGATTTCGTTATTTGTTTTGTTTCGTAAAATACGTATCGCTTTTTCTCTAATTTGCCTTACTCGTTCCCTAGTAATATCAAAGAGTTCGCCAATTTCACTTAAGCTCATTGGTGCTTCTTCTCCAAGACCGTAGTATAAGCGTATAATTTCACTTTCTCTATTAGGAAGGCCTTTTAATGCTTGATTGATATCCTTATTAAGGGAATCTTGCATCATTTTAGCATCAGGACTCATGTCATCTTTTGATTCTATAACATTATATAGATTCGATGATTCCCCATCTTCAAAAGGAGCATCCATAGACAGGTGTTTTCCAGAGTTCTTCATGGCAGATTTTACCTTGGCACTGCTCATATCCAATTCATTGGCAATTTCTGTAGCACTGGGCGGGCGCTGATGCGTCTGCTCTAAAGAAGAGTACACTTTCTTTATTTTACTGATTTCACCAATTTTATTTAGGGGTAAACGCACCATTCGTGACTGTTCGGACATGGCCTGCAATATCGACTGTCGAATCCACCAAACGGCATAAGAGATAAATTTAAAGCCTCGCGTTTCATCAAAACGTTGCGCAGCTTTTACCAAGCCAATGTTCCCTTCGTTTATTAAATCGGAAAGGCGTAGCCCACTACCTTGATATTGTTTTGCTGCAGAAACCACAAAACGTAAATTGGCATTTACTAATTTGTCTAGGGCAACTTGATCTCCATCACGAATTCTTTTTGCCAGTTCTACCTCTTCATCTGCGGTAATTAAATCTATTTTTGAAATTTCTTGAAAGTATTTTTCTAATGATTGGGTATCTCTGTTGGTAATTTGTTTCGTAATCTTTAATTGCCTCATATATTAACTATAGTTTATTGTTCCATCTCTAACTTAACCTTTTTTACCACAAATCCTAATAAACCGGTCGTTACTTTCTATATTTTTCCTGAGAACCAAGAACTATGCTAACATTATAGCGAAAAAAA
>CAYGUO010000130.1:0-8802 GCA_964353095.1 uncultured Flavobacteriaceae bacterium
AGGCTATGAACACTGGCTCATTAAACTTGACGGGGTCAGTGAAGTGCAATTGGGCGATACCCAAGGTTACGGTCGCGTTGAAATGGCCTATTATCTCATGGCCAGAGCTTGCGGCATTGAAATGACGGAATGCCGATTATTGGAAGAGGGACAACGAGCACATTTTATGACCAAACGGTTTGACCGAGAAGGTGGCAGTACCAAACACCATATGCAAACTTGGTGCGCCATGGAGCACTTTGATTTTAATGACATTAGAAGTTTTAGCTACGAACAGCTCTTTCAGACGATGCGCACCCTAGGCTTGCACTACCAAGCCGCGGAACAACTATTCCGGCGAATGATATTCAATGTAATCGCCAGAAACTGTGATGACCATACCAAAAATTTTGCCTTCATCCTCAAAAAAGACAAGTCCTGGCAGCTAGCCCCTGCCTATGATATTTGCTATGCCTACAGACCAGATAGCTATTGGGTAAGCCAACACACCTTGAGTATCAACGGAAAGCGAGACAAGCTAACTACTGAAGATCTACTGACCTTGGCCAAAAGCATGAACATCAGAAAAGGCAAAATGATTATTGAAGAAATCAGCGCCGTGGTCTCACAATGGCAGAACTATGCCGACCAAGTTGCCGTAGAGAAAGAAAAAAGAGATACCATCAAAAGGAATTTAGTATTACTATAAAACTACCCTTATGAAAATCGAACACCTGACCCTGTTTTTTGCCATACTAACTGTTTTTAGCTGTGCCAACGGTAAAAACAGCTTTGAACTAGCACCGTCACAATCGATGGGAATGGTGGGTCAAGGCCCTGGGCGGGATGGCGCCATCAATCCATATGAAAGAGAAACCAGTATGGCCATAATCAAAAATCTGGGCGAAAACGATATTGGTATTCGCATAGAACGACCCGGCCAACCGCGAGAACTATTTACTATCTCCCCTAAGACTAAAAAGTCATTTGTTTTGGCACCCAAGGACAAACTCTTTTTTGATAGTGAAAAAGCAACTAGAACCAAACTGACTTTCAAGAAGTACAAACCTTGATATCTGGCAACAAATTCAAGACACTTCTTTATAACTTACACCCACATAAGCCAACCACTAATGAAAAACAACACAAACTTGTTGCTGTTTATGGGCATTGCGCTCGAAATAGCCCTATTTATAAGTTGTTATGTACTTCAACCCAACTTAGAAGAAACCTTTAGGCACGCAGCACGCTATTCAGGGCGTTTGTCATTTATCGTGTTTCTCGTTACATTTTTTCTTTACGCATTCCACCATCCAATACCCCTAAAAGAAAATGCAAGACTACGTCGTTGGCTCCTACTTTTTGCTGTGCTACATGTTATACATTTCGGATTTTTGGCGACCAATATCATCTTAAATGAGATTCCTATCATACCGGGCAAACTAGCGGGAGGTATTTTAGCGTATTTAATGATTGTCGCAACGCCATTGGCTTTACACAAGGTAAAATTGGCTTGGCAACTGGTCTATTTTTACTATGTAAGTATCGTTATGGCCGTCACCTATTTATCAAGAGCGCGAGGTGACTTTGAAGGTGGAGAGCCTTTTTGGTTTCATTACTTCGCCTTGGGGCTAATTCTATTTTGTGCTTTATTTTTTGGGTGGAAGATTTTAAAAAAATAAAAATATACTATCGCAACAGTTCATTTATCTGACTTTTAAACAATTTTCCGATAGGAACAATATGGTCATTTATGGCTATTCTATTTCCCTCGATACTTTTAATATGCTTTACCGCAACGGCAAAAGATTTGTGTACCTGAATAAATGCCTTATTATCAAATGCCAGTAGTAACGATGAAATTTTTTCTCGAACTGAAATTTTTTCTTTGGCCGTAACCACATGTGTATAATTTCCTGAAGCTTCAATAAATTGAATATCATCAATACGTACCTGAACGTATTTTTTATTACTCCTTAAAAAAATAGTGTTGTCAACTTCAGATAAAGCTGAACTAACAAGACCATCTTTAGGCTTGGCATTCATCATTGCCTTATTGATTGCTTTTACAAAACGCTCAAAACTGAAAGGTTTCAACAAATAATCGGTGATGTTAAGTTCATAGCCTTCTAAAGCATACTCTGCATAGGCTGTTGTAACAATTATTTTTGGTGGCACCTCAAGAATTTTTAAAAATTCAAAACCTTTTAATTTGGGCATATTTAAATCTAAAAAAATCAAATCAACAGATTTTTCATTTAAATAAGCCATAGCCTCAATGGCGTCATAACAGCTTTTTGCCAATTGTAAATTTGGCAACATATCGCAATATGTTTTGATGATATCATGAGCGATATGTTCATCATCAATAATTAAGTATTTTATCATTTAAGTAGTAATATCAGTTCTGTTACATAAACATTCCTATCAACATCAGAAGTTAACACATGTTGTTTTGGATATGACAATTCAAGTCTTCTTTTTAAATTATTTAGACCTATTCCTGTCCTAGTTGTCGGCGTCTTATCATCAAAATTATTGACAACCTTAAATCGTATTTCTTCTTTAGTGGCCACCATTCTTAAATGCACATATGGATTTTTCCTTAAGTTCTCAACACCATGTTTAAATGCATTTTCAAGCAAAATAATAAACAATAATGGCATCACTAACAGGGTATCATCCGTTACATCTAAATCAAAACGGATATCAATGTGTTTGTGATACCGCATTTTATGCAGTTCAATATAGTTTTTTAGGTAACCTATCTCTTCTTTGAGCATAACAGTCTCTTTTTGCCCATCGTAAATACCATACCGCATCAAATCTGAAATTCGCAATAGTAAAGCCTGTGCTTTATTAGGGTCTTTAGCTACCAAACCATATAAATTATTGAGCATGTTAAAGAAAAAGTGAGGATTCACTTGACCTTTTAAATGTAGCAACTCCGCTTTTGCTCTTTCATTTTTTAATTCATTTATCCATCGAATTTCTTTGATAATCCATTTAATACCATAAACAACTACAAACCCTATAATCGCAAAAGCCAGCAAGCTCGCTTCTAGTTCATAGTCATAAAAAGCTAGCACAATACTGAGGGCAATACCCGTTACGACCAATAATCCCCATCCGTATCTTTTTAATAGAACCATAGGTCAATATTAACGCAATAATATGAGGCGAACAACGAAGTTGACCAACAGTCCATTTTTAGTGATGAACTTCAAATAAGGGGTTACAAAAACACTTGAACACTTTACACGCCCTTTGTATAGTTCAAAACCAGTTGTTCATCCCATTACTTTATTAGATGCTGGTATTGTATTCTAGATTTACACTAAACAACTTAAAAACAGTGCTATGAAAAAAAGAATAGTTCGCTATTTAAAACACATTGGAATCACCCTGTTTGTGGTCATCCCTATACTTTCAGCAATATTACTTCTGACAATTAATGGTATTGGCTTGCATTATGGAGATAATGATGCCCGACTGAATTGGAACAACGAAGGTCCGTATGTATTCTATGAGAACGATACCATACTAAACGTTAAATATATAAAGGGGAACCAAGATGATGGGTTTTATCTAGAGGAAAAATCATATACCACCAGTTCTTCTATTGAGGCACAGTGTCACTTTTCACTTGACTCAACGTCATTTAGTTTCAACATTAATTCAAAGTTCAAAATACCGCCTTCAATCTACGATGATAACGAAAAAATAGTAGCCATTTCAGATATTGAAAGTAGCTATAAAACATTTCGTGATTTTCTCATAAACAATAGGGTTATTGACACTAAATTGCACTGGATATTCGGCAAGGGTCATTTAGTATTGGTAGGTGATTTTATGGATCGTGGATTTTCAACTACCCAAGTGCTTTGGTTTATCTACAAACTAGAACAAGAGGCAACCAAACATGGTGGCATTGTTCATTTTATCATTGGAAATCATGAATTAAAAAATATGTACGGTGATTATGAATATGCTTCTCCCAAGTACATTTATGTTGCTGGTATTCTTGGAAAAACCCAAAACCAATTGTACGATTCAAATTCGTTTTTAGGTAGATGGCTCGCCAGTAAAAATAGTATGGAGCGTATTAATGGAAACCTATTTGTTCATGGCGGCATTCAACCTGAACTAGCAGAAAGCGGCACCACTCTGGATGAAATAAATAGACTTCTTAGAAAAAACTATTACAAAGCTCCATATCCAAAAACGTATGAAAATCTTGAAACCTTACTAACATCGTCACGCAATGGCCCGAATTGGTATCGCGGATATTTTAGAAATGACCTTAGTCAAAAACAAGTAGAAGCAGGCTTGGATGCATTTAAGTCAAAAAGAGTGATCGTTGGGCATACCATTCAATCAAAAGTAAGGGCCTTATATGAGGGAAGAGTAATTGCCATTGACGTATCACATCCAAGAGATTACCACAAAAATTGGCCAAAAAAGAAATCAGAAGGCCTACTCATTGAACAAAATAAAATGTTTCGTCTACTGGATAACGGAAAAGCCAAAAAATTATAAAACGTCTCAAAACACCTTCTATAAGCCTACCAAGAGGCTTGGTTTTAGAACACTTTACTGACCGCTTCAATAGTCTTGACCAAATCCGAATAGCTGATGGCATCATTTAAAAAGTAACTTTCAAAAGCGGAGGGTGGCAAATAAATACCTTGGTCCAACATGCCATGAAAATACTTTTTAAAGGTATCATTATTCCCTTTTGCTGAGCTTTCGAAATCAACGACGGGCGCTTCACAAAAGTGTACGGAGACCATACTACCAAAACGGTTGATTTGATGGGAAATTCCTTTTTCGGTCAATACTTCTGTAATACCCTTATGTAAAAATTCGGTTTTTTCTGATAAGCTCGTGAAGGTTTCAGGTTTATTGTTCAGCTCGTTCAGCATTGCCAATCCGGCACTCATTGCAAGCGGATTACCACTTAAAGTTCCTGCTTGATACACGGGCCCATCTGGAGCTAAATGACCCATAATTTCTGCCCTTGCGGCGAAAGCCCCTACTGGTAATCCGCCCCCAATAACTTTTCCGAACATTACAATATCAGCGTCAACACCTAAGGCCTCTTGCGCACCTCCTTTAGCTAAACGAAAGCCCGTCATCACTTCGTCAAAAAGAAGTAGAATACCTTCTTTGGTGCAAAGCTCCCTTAATCCTTTTATAAACGTATCCGTAGGAATAATACAGCCCATATTACCTGCAACAGGCTCAATTATTATCGCTGCAATTTCGCCAGGGTTTGCCTTTACCAGGGCCTTTACCCCCTCTAAATCATTATAATTTGCCAACAAGGTATCTTTTGCGGTACCAGCAGTAACCCCAGGACTATTGGGACTACCAAACGTAACGGCACCACTGCCCGCCTGAATTAAAAACGAATCAGAATGCCCATGATAACATCCCGCAAACTTGATGATCTTATCCTTACCTGTATAGCCACGTGCCAAGCGCACCGCACTCATACATGCCTCCGTACCAGAATTCACAAAACGGATTTTATCAATATTGGGCACCATACTTACGGTTAATTTGGCAAGATCTGTTTCAATCTCCGTAGGTATGCCAAAAGAAGTCCCTTTTTTTGCCTTTTCAATGACCGCATTTAATACCGGCTCGTGCGCATGACCCAAAATGAGCGGCCCCCAAGAAGCGATATAATCAATATACTGGTTATCATCTACATCATATAAATAGGCCCCTTTGGCTTCTTTTATAAATATAGGTTCGCCACCAACGGCCTTGAAAGCCCTTACAGGTGAATTTACACCCCCAGGAATATATTTTTTTGCCTCTGCAAATAGTGCGCTGCTTCTTTGGTATCGCATTGAGTTTTTATTTGTTTCTAAAATCTAAGAAATTTTGTTAAAAAAGTCCTTTATGAAAAATCTGGATTAGCACCTTTTCGCGCTTTATTTCGTCTTTGCCTTTCGAAGGTTAATGACTTGACCAATGGCCAAATTATTATTCTTTAAACTGTTTAGACGTTTAATTTCATCTACAGAAACACCATACTTTTTTGAAAGACCGTAAAGGGTATCCCCTTTGTCAACTATGTGCGTAAAAACAGTGTATTTCTTCGGTTTTCTAATCGTTTCCAATCCCCCATCAACTACAGCTTCATCATATTTGTCCAATTCATATCGTTCAATAAGGGCAATCAATTTTTGAGGGTATTTTTTATCGGTGGCATACCCAGCTTGTCTAAGCCCAAAAGCCCATTTTTTATAGTCATCACGACGGTAATTAAAAAGAAAGCGGTACCGCGTTCGCGATGCTAAAAAAACACTGTGATCTCTGAAGGAGAACATGGGGTGGTTGTACTTACGAAAACATTCGCCCTTAGCATCATCATCATGAAAATCAAATTCGCCTTGCCATCCCTTATGGCATTTAATACCAAAATGATTGTTGGTCTTTCTTGTTAACTCTCCCTTACCAGAACCACTTTCTAAAATACCCTGCGCTAGCGTAATACTTGCCGGAATACCAAAAGCGCGCATTTCGTACTGTGCAATCTTAGAAAACTCAGCGATATATTGCTGTGTGCTCTCAATGGGGAATTGTTCAAAATAACCAGGATCTGCCGGTAATGGGTATAGTTCTGATTTATTGAACTTGGTGTCTTCAATACCGATGTTAGGTTTATATACCCCAACCTGTTTTGTCGTAGTGGCTACCTTTTTAGTATTCGCAGCACGTTTTTTAGCACCACAGCCAATCAACATTGAAGTACTTATGACAACTAATAAAAAACGTTTTATCATAGGTTTAATAATGGTAAATTTTTCTTTTTCAAAACACTGTTCATCCCTTTTATACCTTGCAGCCCTCCACTATGAATCACCAATATTTTGGTTTTAGGCGCAAACTGGTCTTTTGCAACCATATCTAAAAGTCCATAAAAGAGCTTTCCTGTATATATCGGATCTAGCGGAATACCTGTACTGTTTTTAAAATCATTGATAAAATGAACCAATTCAGCGTCACATTTAGCGTATCCTCCAAAATGATAATCAGAAATAAGTTTCCAATTTTCTTTCTGGGCAAATTTACGAATATCATTGGATAGAAAATCGCCCTTAAGGGCAGGAAAACCAAAAACTTGTTGATGTGGCTTCGCGGTATTAATGAGTCCCGCCAGAGTTCCGCCAGTGCCTACGCAAGAGCAGATGATATCAAAATCAATATCAGCTTCTTTCAAAATCTCTTCGCAGCCTTTTACCGCCAAGCTATTGGTTCCGCCTTCGGGCAATGTATAAAAGGCTCCATATTTGTTTTCCAAACCCAAAATGAATTCAGGATCTTGTTTTGAGCGATAAGTATCGCGCGAAACAAAATGAAATTCCATTCCATGCTCGTGGGCTAATTTTAGGGTTGGGTTTTGCTGCCAATGGTCTTTGAGTTCTTCGCCCCTGATGACCCCAATCGTTCTTAAGCCATTTATTTTACCCGCATACCCAGTAGCAGCAATATGATTTGAAAATGCCCCACCAAAAGTCAATAGGGTTTGAAAACCTCTTTTTTGAGCTTCAATGAGGTTATACTTTAACTTTCGGAATTTATTACCTGAAATTAACGGATGTATAGTATCTTCTCTCTTTACAGAGATAAACACCTTCTTTTGTTTTAAAAGTGGAAGTAGTATTTGTTGATTGGGAATTTTCAAAAATTACGTTCTGAAAACATAATTCAAGAAACCATACGCCTTTCGGGTGGTTGCATAATCCAAATTACCCTCATTTGCATAGGCTTCCCGTTCAAAAGAAATATTTTGATACGCACGATAACTATCAAGATAAAGTAACGTTCTAAACAACCATTCTGCCAGATACCAAATATAAAAAGGAAGGATGAGCAACTCTAATTGCTGTTTAAGATGAATACGCTCATGATTAATCAGTTCCGCATCCTCTTTATAGGTGTTTTCTTTTACAATAATAAAAGGCCAAAGGGTAAGACCCACGTAGTTTTTCCGAAAAAGATGTTTGAATACTAAAACCATATTTTTTGAATTTGATTTAGTTTTTCTTCTTGTGGGGTGAACAAATATAATTTTTTTACCGCCTTAAAAGAACAGAATTCACTGAATTTTCTTGCAAATGGTCGGCTAAAAACCCCAATAACTCGTTAAATCGTTCTAAAATCGCAGTTGTTATTTAGCGAAATTCATAATTTTGGAATGAAACAGTATTGCTTACTTATGAAGAAGATACTACCTTTAGAAGAAGGTGATTTTTACCTTTCGCCAGAAGGTTATAAAGTTTTTACAAGGCAATACCATTTAAAAAGGGGCTATTGTTGCGAAAGCGGATGTCGCCACTGCCCCTATGGCTATAACAATAAGAGCTATAAAAGGTCATAACACAAAGCATTACGGCATAATATTTGATGCTTATTTATTGTATAAAGTTGGTTGAACTCAAAAAAAATATCCTATGAAAAAGTTGAAACTTGTTGCGCTGCCCTTAATGGCCCTGTTATTTTTTAGCTCCTGCACCTCGGTTCGTGTATTAGCGGACTATGATAAAGAAACTAATTTTGATTCGTACAACACGTACGCATTTTATAAAACAGGCATTGATAGAGCCCAAATTTCAGATTTGGATAAAAAACGAATCTTAAAAGCTATTGAGGCTGAAATGAGTCTAAGAGGTTTTACCAAATCTCAAAACCCTGATATTTTAGTCAGTATTTTCACCAAAGAACGCGAACAAGTTGACATCTACAACAACAACTTTGGTTGGGGTGGCCTCGGATGGGGCGGTCTTGGTTGGGGTGGCCTCGGAT
>CAYGUO010000131.1:0-8637 GCA_964353095.1 uncultured Flavobacteriaceae bacterium
ATTATTACCATCCTCGATTTGTCTAGAAATTAATGTGGTTTTAAATAATTCAATCAAAAATTTTCTAACTTCTAAAGGTTTATATTCTGATAAATAAATAATTTCTGCAATTGTTACTTTTTTCCTCGAAGCTCTAATGGTTTTTAGAATCGAAATTGCACCTTCTGATAATTTTTCATAGACATTGGTAAGACAAAAGTCAAGTAAGTCATCTTTGTTATTAATCACTTCGTGTGGTGCAATACCTGTTTCAACAGTACTAACGAACCATTTAATCGCAAGAGGGTTGAAATAAAGCTTTTCTGATATTTCAACTAGAGTTTTTTGAGGTAACTTTAATAGAGTTTCACTATTTCTTATCCTTGCAATCTCTCTAATCAATTTAGCGGATTCAGTTTCGGATAGCCCTTTTAGCTTTCTTGGGTATTCTAATTCTCCTAATCCAATTCTTGATGTAATTAATATGTTGCATTTTGTTTGTGCTTCCCTTATGAAATCTCGGACTTCATCACTTTGAATTGTTTCTAAATTATCTATAATGAGCAAAGTTTTGAAGAAATCTAAATATTCAAGAACCTCTGCAAGTTTATTATCAGTTCCTATTGAATCGCTAATTTCTGCAATCAAGCCAGAGTAATCCGTAATAGCAGAAAATATATCTTGAATTCCTTTAGAAGTAAGCATTGTTGTTTTTGCCGAAGTCCAAATTATTAATTCAAAAGGGCATTTTTCATTCATATCTACTATGTCATAGGCAACTTTCAATGCTAAAGCAGTTTTTCCTATTCCACCATCACCTAAAACTGAAACAACTTTATTTGATAATACTAATTTCGTTAAAGCTTCGATATCTTGTGCTCTACCGATAAATCCAGTTTCGTCAAAATCTGGAACAGGTAAATTATGGCTGACCTTTGATATTTCTTCTTTGTGATGATATGATGGAAATTTTAAAGTAAGAACATAAGAAGGGTCTTTATCAATTTTATGTCTAGTATCAATTGTAATTTTCCATTCTATTGGGTCAGATTCTTTTAAAGTGGATATAAAATCATAAGTAAATGAAAAATCTCCACCTAATAGAGGTCGAGTATGCATAACTCTATTTCTAATCGGTGTAAGGTCACTTAATGTTTTAAATATGCTTTTTAGATATATTGCACTTTCTTTTTTTAGAAACTCTTTATTCTGATTTAAAATTGTAAAAGTATCGTGAAAATCTAAAAATTCAACGACTTCATCGATATTCTCAAGATAATTAGCTCCAGGGTTATCTAATTCGAAACGTTCTATTATTTTCCTTTCAAGTTCAGAGTTTTTAAAGAATGCCAAGTTTTCAAAGTATGGTGTAATACTTTTCTTTATGGTATTTTTTAAATCTATTTCAATGCCATAAATTAATGCGGCTAGTGTTAATCTTGTTTCTGTAATTTTAGACATTCTTTGTGTTTTTCATATTGTGCCCAACTCGTAAATATCACCAATACTACAAAAAATATCAAAAAACAAATAACTATTTGATTTTAAGTATTTTAAATAAAATAACCGATACCAAGTATTTACAAATGGTGACCAACGTTTAATTTTTTCTTATCGGATAGTTGGTATTTGAGTCAAGCAATCCGTTTTCCAAATTTTTTGGGTGGTTTGCTGGTCTATATTACCACCGGAAATCACCATCAATACCCTTTGTTTTGTTTTTTGGGTTCGCAGCCATCTTCTGATAGCTTCCATGGGCATGGCGCAAGTGGGTTCTATTCTGCATTTTAATAAATGAGTCAACCATTGGGTCCAATAGACTAAATATTCTTCTTCAATTTCGAAGAAACCATCTAACTGTTTTAAATACTCAAAAGTGGTGTCACCCACTGCCATAGTCATAGCGCCATCTGCCAAGGTATCTGGCACACGGGGCAAACGTTGAATGCTTCCTTTTCTTAGAGATTCTGCAGCATCATTGGCATTTAAAGGTTCTACGCCAAACATTTTTGCTTTAGGTGCAAGTCCGCGAGTGGCAATTAAAGTACCTGAGGTAAGCCCACCACCACCACAAGGGGTAAAAACGGCATCTATATCTTTTAGTTCGGTAAGTGCTTCATAAGCTGCTGTACCTTGACCGCAAATCACTTGCTCGTGGTTAAAAGGGGGAATCCAAAAAGTACCTTCTTGCTTTGCTGCTTCGGCAACTTTTGCATCGGTCATATCTCGGGTTTCACTCAAAACGACCTCAGCACCATAAGCTTTGGTCGCCTGTACTTTCACTTTTGAAGAATAGGCAGCCATGTAAATGGTAGCCGGAATATTAAACTGTTTTGCCGCATAGGCTACTGCTTGAGCATGATTGCCAGAACTATTGGCCACAATATGTTTTGGCCGGCGCCCATTTTCAAGTAACCAAGCTAGTGTGTTCACCCCGCCCCTAGCCTTAAAAGCGCCTATTTTTTGAAAGTTTTCGGCTTTAAAAAAGATGTCATGACCCAACCATTCGTTCAATAATGAAGAGGTCAATATGGGCGTTTGATTGATATAAGGGTCAATACGTTTTTTAGCTGCCTGTATATCTTTTAAGGTGAGGTTCATAAATTACTTAGGTCTGCTCTAAAATACACTATTCCCATAATCTTTTCGAAATTCATCTGAACGTCTTTCCCATATTATGGGGTTAACCCCATTAACCAAATTCCGGTTTATTTCACAAATAACAGCTCCCTATATTTTGCTAAAGGCCATAGTTCATCAGCTACTAGTTGTTCAAGCGCATCCGTATGTCCTCTAACTTCTTCAAAATAAGGTAGTATAGCATCACAATAGGCTTCTGCCTTTTTGGCTATGCTTGCTATGTTATCAGCACGATGTTGCGCTTCAACCATACGATCTACAATTTTTTTAGCAGCTACCAGATGCTCCCCCATGTTCTCCAAAATATTCAGTTGTGGTTCGGTCAACTTTTTATGGGCGGCACCATACACCTCTTTTAATCCTGAAATATTTTGAAGAAGTAAGTTTTGATATTTTAGTGTTGCTGGAATAATATAATTATACACCAGTTCCCTTACTATTCTTGCTTCGATCTGAATGTGAAAAATATAATTATCCAATTCCACTTCTTGATGGGCCACCAGCTCTTTTTCATTCATCACCTTGGTCGCTTCAAAAAGGGCAAGACTTTCTTTTGAAGTCAGCACTTTAATCGCCTCAGGAGTATTTTTGTTGTTGCTCAACTTGCGTTTTCGAGCTTCTGCATCCCAATCTAAACTGTAACCATCACCGTCAAAACGAATGCGTTTTGATGTTTTGATATACTCCCTTAGCACATTAAAAACCGCTTCATCTTTTTTCAGGTTCTTTTTATCAATTAAGGCATCTACCTCTTTTTTGAAGTCGGTAAGCTGCTTAGCCATAATCGTATTGAGCACGGTCATGGGCTTGGCGCAGTTCATTTTTGCACCTACCCCACGCATTTCAAATTTGTTACCTGTGAAAGCAAAAGGTGAGGTTCGATTTCTGTCTGTATTATCCAATAAAATTTCAGGAATTTTACCCACCACATTGAGTTTTAACTCCGTTTTTTCTTCTGGGGATAGTTTTCCTTTTGACACCCCTTCCAACTCATCTAAAACCTCGCTCAATTGCTTGCCTACAAATATGGAAAAGATTGCTGGAGGAGCTTCATTAGCTCCTAATCGATGGTCATTACTGGCCGAGGCGATTGAAGAACGCAATAACTCTTCATAGCTATCCACGGCTTTTATGGTGTTGATGAAAAAGGTTAAAAATTGTAGGTTCTTCATTGGTGTTGAACCCGGACTCAATAAATTCACTCCAGTATCCGTGGCTAAAGACCAGTTGTTGTGTTTACCAGACCCATTGATGCCCGCAAACGGTTTTTCATGGAAAAGTACTTTAAAACCATGTTTATCTGCAATCTCTTCCATAACATCCATAAGCAAAAGATTATGATCTACGGAAAGGTTCGCCTCTTCAAAAACAGGAGCGAGCTCAAATTGGTTTGGGGCCACTTCATTATGTCTTGTTTTTACGGGAATACCGAGTACCATACATTGCTTTTCAAGAGCACTCATAAAACTGAGCACCCTGCTCGGAATCACGCCAAAATAATGATCATCCAATTGCTGCCCTTTGGCAGCTGAACTGCCCACCAAAGTACGACCGGTCATTAAAATATCTGGTCGAGATTGTGCCAATGCCTTATCAATTAAAAAATATTCTTGTTCCCAGCCTAAAGTGGCATATACTTTTCTGACGGTTTTATCAAAGTACTGCGCTACGCCTGTTGCGGCTTCATCTACGGCGTGTAAGGCGCGCAATAAGGGTGCTTTGTTATCCAATGCCTCACCTGTGTACGAAACGAAAATGGTTGGAATACAAAGGGTTGTTTTATAAATAAAGGCTGGTGAGGTAGGGTCCCATGCGGTGTAGCCACGTGCTTCAAAGGTATTCCTAATTCCGCCACTTGGAAAGCTGGAGGCGTCTGGTTCTTGTTGTACCAATTGGCGACCACCAAATTTTTCAATTCCCCTGCCATCTTCCATCAAATCAAAAAAGGCATCGTGCTTTTCCGCTGTTGCTCCTGTTAAGGGTTGAAACCAATGGGTGTAATGTGTTGCGCCCATAGACAGTGCCCATGCTTTCATACCTTCGGCCACCTGGTCGGCTATCTTACGGTCAATTTTACTGCCTGAAAAGATAGCCGACTGTACCTTTTTGTATGCCTCAGTAGTAAGAAACTGAAGCATTTTATCATTGTTGAAAACATTTTTAGCGTACAAATCAGATCTTTTTTCTGATTCTTCAATAGCTAAGCTTTCTCTATTATTACTTTTTGCCAATGCTTCAAATCTCATCATAACTTTCTTCCGTTAGTTTTACGATACAAAATTAACAATTTAGCAATATTGAGGTTAAAAAAATATGTTTTTATTAATTAGCCCCCAATAAAATAGGGGTTAATAAATATTTAATAATTTTTCTTGATTTGCAGCCCTAAAAACCTATGATATTCATAAAAAAAATTATTTTTACAACTTAGTTAAAATTTAAAGTAAACGACCACTATTATGAGCAAGGCAAAATTAGAGTACATCTGGTTGGACGGATATTTTCCAACGCAGAACATGCGAAGTAAAACCAAAGTTGTAAATGATTTCAGCGGTAAATTAGAAGACTGCCCCATGTGGTCTTTTGACGGAAGTTCAACAAGACAGGCTGAAGGGGGCTCCTCTGACTGTTTGTTAAAACCAGTTGCTATCTTTCCAGACCCAGCACGTAAAGACGGGTTTTTGGTGATGACCGAAGTTTTAAATGCTGATGGTACGGCTCACGTATCTAACGGAAGGTCTACTATTGATGATGATGATAACGATTTTTGGTTCGGGTTTGAACAAGAATATTTCATTATGGATACAGCTACGCAATTACCATTAGGTTTCCCTATTGGTGGTTACCCAGCTCCACAAGGAATGTACTACTGCTCTGTTGGAGGTAAAAATACGCATGGAAGGGATTTGGTTGAAGAGCACGCCGATCTATGTATCGCTGCTGGAATCAACTTTGAGGGAATCAACCAAGAAGTAGCTTCTGGTCAGTGGGAATTTCAATTATTCGCAAAAGGTGCCAAAAAAGCCGGTGATGAAATTTGGGTAGCACGTTATTTATTGGACAGGCTTACGGAATCTTATGGGTTTTACATCGATTATCACCCAAAACCATTAGGAAAAGATATGGATTGGAACGGGTCAGGTATGCATGCCAACTTTTCGAATACTACCCTAAGAACTTGTGGTGATCAAGCAACCTATGAAAAAATATGTGAAGCTTTCCGCCCTGTGGTAAAAGAACATATTGAAGTATATGGCGAGTTTAACGATCAGCGTTTGACCGGCCTTCACGAAACTGCTGCCATTACAGATTTCAGTTTTGGTATTTCCGATAGGGGCGCGTCAATACGTATTCCTATTGCTACTGTAGAAAGTGGATGGAAAGGTTGGTTGGAAGATAGAAGACCAGCATCAAACGGAGATCCTTACAAAATTGCAGGCCGTATTATCAAAACGGTAAAGTCTGCCAAAATATAAGTTTATAATTTGTTGTTGATTATTTAAAAACCACCTAATTGCTTAGGTGGTTTTTTAGTTTTCGCTACTTTTCAGCGGAGTATTCATCCAATAATTTGTACCTGCCTTCTGTTCAATTATAGGTTGTAAGGAATCATAAAGCGGTATATTCTTTTTCATTAAATTTTCTTTGGTCGGCAAGTCTAACCTTTCAGTTACGACTTTTTGCGTAAAGAACTCCCTGAACTGGTCAAACCGCTCTACTTTACGCTCATCCAACAAATTCCCTTCTTCATCCATAAGTGTGGTTATTTTCAGAAAAAGCTTTCCTTGTTTTGATTCTTCAGTCTTTGAAAACAACAGGTTCCTGAGTTCAATTTGCTTCTTTTTAGAACTCAATTTCAATATTATTTTGTTTCCACCTGCCCGCACTACTCGTTCAAACTGTACTTCTTTCCCCCTATAGGTAAGCTTAAAGTCAGAAAGCTTCAAGGCGTCATAATTTTTTGCAGGCTTGTTAAGCGCAACCTCTAGATAACCATTATCATCATCTAAAATTATTTTTTGCACCCTAAAGCGCGCGGGTCGCCTGAGGGTGAATTTATTATGAAATGAAATATAATTTAAATGCATTTTCTTAGCTACCTCGGTATATTCTACCAAAATCTCATATCGAAGCCCTGTATCATCGAACGATTCAGCTTGCTGCTTCACAGTAGCATCCAAGTATTTTTTATATACTGCATAATCTAACTTTCTTATAGCAAAGTCATTTTTATCAATATAAATAATGCCTTGCACCTGAAATGGAAACGTATTTTTTTTAATGCCAATTTTATATACCTCTTCCCCATCATAGGAGGTGCTTTCAACTTGGGTAAAACGATGGCTCTTCACAAAATCTTCTACCAATTTATTCACAAAAGAATAGGCGGGCACATTATGGTTTCTAATGGCATCATGAATGTGCAGTATTACTAATTCATTGCCTCCATAATCGCTGATTAAAGCCGCATCAGGTATAAATTTATCTTTTGTATTATAATCATAGGGTTTGGCCGCAAAAGAATCGATTTTAAAAGTGGTATTCTTGGCATAAGAAAAAAGTCCATATTGTGTTTGCTGGTAATCATCACTTTCAAAGCCTTCATCAAACACGCCAACAATAGCCTCGTTCAAATTAATATATTCCTGTTCTTTTAGTTGGTAATCACGATAATAGCCTATTAAACTGAAAGGATCAAGAGTGTAGTTATTCGGTATACGCTTAAGTGCGTACTTGATTATTTTTTTTGCGGTAAGCCGACCCGCTTTTGCAGTAACCGTAGTTTCTTGTAACTGTAGGGTGGCGGCCTTAATAAATATGGTATTCATGGCGTTAGTATCCAAAGCTAAAATTGGGATAATCTTGGTTTCATACCCCATACTTGATATTTCTAAACTTGTACCTTCAAGCTGAAATGATGTAGGTATTTTAAATCCGCCATCTTGGTTTGAAATCACTCCTAACGCTTTGTCTTTTACCCTAATAGTGGCAAAAACGATGGGCTCCCTTGTTTTTGTATCCAACAGCACACCATTTATAAAAGTGTCGTTTTGAGAAAGAGCACTATAAGGGGTTAAAAATAGTACTGTAAAAAAGGAAAGTAATAAGTAAATTCTCATAGCAGCAATTACGCCACTGTAAGATAGATAAAAGTCAAATAAACAGCAATTAAGACCAGACCATCTCGCCAACCTAACCGTAATCCTTTCGGAATAAAAACAAGTGGTAAAATCAAGAAGGAAATCCCCAGCATCCAGAAAATATCATTCGTCAACAAGCCTTGATCCACAACGTAAATAGGGGTTATAATTGAGGTGATGCCCAATACGGCAAGTAAATTGAAAATATTTGACCCAATAAGATTTCCTAATGAAATTGCTTTTTCCTTTTTAATGACCGCAATAATGGAAGCCGCTAGTTCAGGTATACTAGTGCCAACAGATACTACGGTAACCGCAATAACCCTTTCACTTACACCAAAGGATGATGCCATACTCTTAGCACCTTCGATAAGGAGTTCTGAACCGCCCCAAAGGGCAACACCCCCAATACCGAGAAAGAGCATGGTTTTATATAAGGGAAGCGGCACGTCATCTTCGGGCAACTCATCTACAACAGCGGTTTTTTGAAATCTCAATAAATAAACCAAAAATGCAAATAACATGACCACCATGATGATACCTTCATACTGTTGCAAGGCGCCATCAAAATAAATAAAACCAACAAACAATAAAGAGGCCGCCATCATTACCGGCCAATCGGTAGTATAAAAACTTTTACGTACATCAATACTGCCCAGCAGCACCGTGATTGCCAATACAAGACCTAAATTGGCAATATTGGAACCCACTACATTGCCCAAGGCTAAATCTGGTGAACCATCCAAAGCAGCCTTTATGCTCACAATAAGTTCAGGTGCTGAGGTTGCAAAAGAAACTACGGTCATCCCTATCACAATTTTAGGAATATCAAGTTTTAAAGAAAGTGCTACCGCTGATTTCAACAACCAATTGCCCC
>CAYGUO010000132.1:0-8609 GCA_964353095.1 uncultured Flavobacteriaceae bacterium
GTCGTATACCAAAAGAATTCATTCCCTCCGTGGAAAAAGGTTTTGCAACGGCTATGAAAAATGGTCCGTTGGCTGGTTATGAAATGGATACCATGAAGGTGGTTTTGACGGATGGATCTTTCCACCCTGTTGATTCCGATGCCCTTTCATTTGAGCTAGCTGCTAAAATGGGTTACAAAGCTGCGGGTAAAGCTGCCGGAGCTGTAATTATGGAACCTATTATGAAGATAGAAGTGTTAACTCCTGAAGAAAACATGGGAGATATCGTTGGTGATTTAAACCGACGAAGAGGAACAATATCAGATATGAGTGACAGAGCTGGTTCTAAAGTTGTAAAAGGAACGGTGCCGTTATCTCAGATGTTTGGATATGTTACCTCTTTAAGAACATTATCATCAGGTAGGGCTACTTCAACGATGGAATTTTCTCATTATGCAGAAACTCCATCGAATATTTCAGAAGAAGTTATAAAAGCAGCAAAAGGTGTAACCGCTTAATTAGTAGAAAATGAGTCAAAAAATTAGAATTAAATTAAAGTCATACGATTTCAATTTAGTGGACAAGTCTGCTGAGAAAATTGTGAAAACGGTTAAGACAACAGGTGCTGTGGTTACTGGTCCAATTCCATTGCCAACACATAAAAAAATCTTTACTGTATTGCGTTCACCACACGTGAATAAGAAGTCAAGAGAACAATTTCAGTTGAGTTCTTACAAGCGGTTGCTTGATATCTATAGTTCTTCTTCAAAAACAATTGATGCTTTAATGAAATTAGAGCTTCCTAGTGGTGTTGAAGTCGAAATAAAAGTGTAAGTTTGCACGCCCAAAGAATGAGGGTTAACATGTCCTGAGCTGCGTGCGAAGGAAAAACGGTGAAAGAAAAAATCTGGGTCAGCCAATTTTCTTGACCCTTTTTTAATACCATGAATTGGGCAATTGAAAGATAATAACAATTAATACTAATAATTATGTCTGGGTTAATAGGAAAGAAAATCGGCATGACCAGCATCTTTGATGAGAATGGAAAGAATATTCCATGTACCGTCATTCAAGCTGGACCATGTGTGATTACCCAAGTCAGAACCGAAGAGGTTGACGGGTATAGTGCCCTTCAGCTTGGTTTCGATGACAAGGCAGAAAAACGTGCTAACAAGGCTGAATTAGGTCATGTGAAGAAAGCAGGCGCTTCTCCCAAGAAAAAAGTCGTTGAATTCCGAGATTTTGAAGGTGAATTTAAGTTAGGTGACACCGTAGGGGTGGACTTATTCAAAGAAGGTGAGTTTGTTGACGTGGTTGGCACATCAAAGGGTAAAGGTTTTCAAGGGGTGGTTAAGAGACACGGGTTCGCCGGTGTTGGTCAAGCTACCCATGGTCAGCATAACAGATTAAGAGCTCCTGGTTCCATTGGTGCGGCTTCATATCCAGCAAGAGTATTTAAAGGAATGAAGATGGCAGGTAGAATGGGTGGTGATCGCGTTACTGTTCAAAACTTGAAAGTGTTAAAAGTAGTTCCGGAGAAGAACATCATCGTTGTTAAAGGAGCTGTTCCGGGTCATAAAAATGCTTACGTAACCGTAGAAAAGTAAGGTAATGAAGATAGCAGTTTTAGATATTAAAGGAAAAGAAACAGGTAGAAAGGTTGAGCTTTCTAACGATGTTTTCGCTATAGAGCCTAATGAGCATGCCATTTATTTGGATGTTAAGCAATACTTGGCACATCAGAGACAAGGTACGCATAAGGCAAAAGAAAGAGCTGAAATCGCTGGTAGTACCAGAAAGATTAAGAAGCAAAAAGGAACAGGTACCGCAAGGGCAGGTAGTATAAAATCACCAATCTTTAGAGGTGGTGGTAGAATTTTTGGTCCAAGACCGAAAGATTATACTCAAAAATTAAACAAAAACGTAAAGCGCCTAGCGCGTAAATCGGCGTTGAGTTTGAAATCAAAAGGCAAAGAGTTAATGGTTGTTGAGGACTTCAATTTTGAAGCTCCAAAGACCAAAGATTTTGTGGCTGTTTTGAAGTCTCTCGGTATAGAGAATAAAAAGTCTTTAATCGTCTTGGGTGACGCGAATAATAGTGTATATTTGTCGTCGCGTAATTTTAAAGGCTCGGAAGTCGTAAAAAGCTCAGAGTTAAGCACTTATAAGATTTTAAATGCTAAAAGCTTGGTGCTTTTGGAAAGTGCGGTAGAAGGAATTGAATCTAACCTAAGTAAATAAGTAGAAAATGAGTGTGTTGATAAAGCCAATCATTACGGAAAAGATGACCGCTGACAGCGAGCTTTTCAATCGTTATGGTTTCTATGTTGACCCTAAGGCCAACAAGTTACAGATCAAAGAAGCTGTTGAAACTACTTATGGAGTCACAGTTGAAAAGGTTAGGACAATGAATTATGGTCCTGAGCGTCGTACGCGATATACCAAAACAGGTATTCAGCATGGCAAAACAAACTCCCGTAAAAAGGCGGTTGTTGATGTGGCTGAAGGAGATATCATTGATTTTTACAGTAATCTATAAAGACGGGTAATGTCAGTTAGAAAATTAAAACCAATCACGCCAGGGCAGCGTTTTAGAGTAGTAAACGGGTTTGACGCCATTACTACTGATAAGCCGGAGAAGAGTTTGCTCGCTCCGTTAAAAAGGTCTGGTGGTAGAAACAGTCAAGGAAAAATGACCGTAAGCCATAGAGGTGGTGGTCATAAAAGAAGGTATCGTGTAATTGATTTCAAAAGAGACAAGCAAGGAATTGCGGCCGAGGTTGTATCAATACAATATGATCCTAACAGAACAGCTTTTATTGCATTATTGCAATTTAAGGATGGTGAGAAAAGTTATGTTGTTGCTCAAAATGGTTTGCAGGTTGGCCAAAAGGTGGTTTCCGGTAAAGAAGCAGAGCCTGAAATTGGTAATGCGTTGTTTTTGAGTGATATTCCTTTGGGTACCATTATATCATGTATTGAGCTTCGACCTGGACAGGGTGCTGTAATGGCAAGAAGTGCGGGAACCTTTGCTCAATTAATGGCAAAAGACGGAAAGTTTGTTACCGTTAAATTGCCATCAGGTGAAACTAGGTTGATATTAGCGAATTGTTTGGCTACAATAGGTGCGATGTCCAATTCCGATCATCAATTATTAGTGTCTGGTAAAGCTGGTAGAAGTAGATGGTTGGGTAGAAGGCCAAGAACTAGACCGGTAGTAATGAATCCTGTCGATCACCCAATGGGTGGTGGTGAAGGTAAATCTTCAGGGGGTCATCCAAGATCTAAGAATGGTATTCCAGCTAAAGGATTTAGAACACGTTCTAAGACAAAAGATAGTAATAGATATATCATCGAACGTAGAAAGAAATAAAAGATAAAGTAAATGGCACGTTCATTAAAAAAAGGACCTTACGTTCATCATAGTTTAGAAAAGAAAGTTCAAGTTAACATTGATTCTGGTAAGAAAACTGTTATCAAAACTTGGTCAAGATCTTCTATGATTACTCCTGACTTTGTAGGTCAGACTATAGCAGTACATAACGGAAGACAGTTTGTACCGGTTTATGTGACTGAAAACATGGTGGGTCATAAATTAGGGGAATTTTCGCCAACCCGTTCGTTTAGAGGGCATGCAGGCGCTAAAAATAAAGGTAAAAAGTAAGCTATGGGAGTTCGTAAAAAACAGATGGCTGAAAGAATTAAGGCAGAAAAAAAGGATTTGGCTTTTGCTAAGTTGAACAACTGCCCAACATCACCTCGCAAAATGCGACTGGTAGCCGATTTGGTAAGGGGTAAGAATATTGAAATGGCCTTGGCTATTTTAAGGTTTAACCCAAAGGAGGCATCAAGAAAATTGGAAAAACTATTGCTTTCAGCGATTGCCAATTGGGAAGCTAAGAATGAGGAAGCAAGCATTGAGGAAGCCGATCTTTTTGTTAAAGAGATTCGAGTTGATGGAGGTACTATGTTGAAAAGACTGAGACCTGCACCGCAAGGCCGCGCACATAGAATTAGAAAAAGGTCAAACCATGTAACCATGATTTTGGGCGCTAACAATAACACAGAAGCTAAGGCATAATATGGGACAAAAAACAAATCCGATAGGAAACCGCTTAGGAATTATCAGAGGATGGGAATCTAACTGGTATGGTGGAAACGATTATGGAGATAAGTTAGCGGAAGATGACAAAATTAGAAAGTATGTTCATGCCCGTTTAGCTAAGGCGAGTGTTTCTAGAGTAATTATTGAGAGAACCTTAAAGTTGATCACCATTACGATAACTACGGCAAGACCGGGTATTATTATTGGTAAGGGTGGACAAGAGGTTGATAAGTTGAAAGAAGAGTTGAAGAAAATCACTAACAAAGAGGTTCAAATCAACATTCACGAAATAAAAAGACCGGAAGTTGATGCCCAGCTAGTTGCTGCAAGTGTTGCAAGACAAATTGAGAGTAGAATTTCTTATCGTCGTGCAATAAAAATGGCTATTGCCGCAGCAATGAGAATGAACTCTGAAGGGATTAAAATACAAATATCAGGACGATTGAACGGTGCTGAGATGGCTCGTTCAGAATCGTACAAGGATGGTAGAATTCCATTGTCAACTTTTAGGGCAGATATTGACTATGCACTTGTAGAGGCACATACAACCTACGGAAGATTAGGTATCAAAGTATGGATTATGAAAGGCGAAGTGTATGGTAAGCGTGAGCTTTCACCGTTAGTAGGATTGTCTACTGGTAATAAGGGCGGTAAGCAAGATGGTGGGAAGAGACAACAACGTCGTAGAAAATAATTTAAGGTAAAGAAAAGGTAAGATGTTACAGCCGAAAAGAACAAAATTTCGTAAAGCCCAGAAGGGACGTATGAAAGGAATTTCACAGCGAGGTCACCAACTTTCTAATGGAATGTTTGGTATCAAGTCATTGGATTCACATTTTATTACTTCTCGTCAAATTGAGGCTGCACGTATTGCTGCAACCAGATACATGAAAAGGCAAGGGCAGTTGTGGATTAAAATATTTCCAGACAAACCTATTACCAAAAAGCCTTTGGAAGTACGTATGGGTAAAGGTAAAGGTGCACCAGAATATTTTGTAGCAGTAGTAAAGCCAGGTAGGATAATGTTTGAGATTGCTGGTGTTCCGCATGAAATTGCAAAAGAAGCGTTGCGTTTAGCAGCTCAAAAGTTGCCTGTAAAAACAAAATTTATTGTTGCAAGAGATTACGATGCAGCTTAAATATACTGATAAGAGATGAAACAAGCAGAGATTAAAGAACTATCGGTTGAAGAGCTTCAGCAGAAATTAGCTGAAACTAAGAAAGAATATTCGGATTTAAAGGTGGCGCACTCGGTGACACCACTTGAGAATCCATTGCAGATAAGAAAGACCAGAAGAACGGTGGCGAGATTGGCGACAGAGTTAACTAAAAGGGAATTACAATAACGGGTTCGGCCTTATGGAAGAAACAACAAGAAATTTAAGAAAAGAGAGGATTGGCGTAGTCACCAGTAACAAAATGGAGAAATCCATAGTTGTTGCCGAGGTAAAACGTGTAAAACATCCTATGTACGGTAAATTCGTTTTGAAAACCAAAAAGTACGTTGCTCATGATGAAAAGAATGATTGCAACGAAGGTGATACCGTAAAAATTATGGAAACCCGACCATTGAGTAAGACTAAATGTTGGAGATTGGTTGAAATCCTTGAAAGAGCTAAATAATTATGTTACAGCAAGAATCTAGATTAAAGGTTGCGGATAATACAGGCGCTAAAGAGGTGCTGACCATCCGTGTACTCGGAGGAACAAAAAGAAGATACGCTTCTGTTGGTGATAAGATTGTAGTTACTGTAAAGGAAGCTACGCCTAACGGTGGTGTAAAGAAGGGTTCTGTTTCTACTGCGGTTGTGGTAAGAACAAAGAAAGAGGTAAGAAGACCAGATGGGTCTTATATCAGATTTGATGACAATGCTTGCGTATTGTTGAATCCTACGGGTGAGATGAGAGGTACCCGTGTTTTTGGACCGGTTGCCAGAGAGTTGCGTGACAAACAATTTATGAAAATAGTTTCATTGGCCCCTGAGGTTCTGTAATTGAAAATGGAAATGGCAAAGTTGAAAATTAAAACAGGAGACACGGTTAGGATTACTGCCGGCGACCACAAAGGTACCGAAGGTAAGGTTATGCGTGTAGATGCTGAAAAGAATAAGGCTATCGTTGAGGGTGCGAATATGGTTTCAAAACATGAGAAGCCAAGTGCACAGAACCCTCAAGGTGGTATAGTTAAAAAAGAAGCTCCTATTCATATCTCTAACATTGCTTTAGTTGACTCCAAAGGAGAGACAGCTAGAGTGGGTTACGAAGTAAGAGATGGAAAAAAAGTGAGAGTTTCTAAAAAATCTGGTGAAATAATCTAGTTATGAGTTACATTCCAAGATTAAAGCAAGAGTATAAGGAACGTGTAGTAAAAGCACTTTCTGAGGAGTTTGGTTACAAAAATGTAATGCAGGTTCCTAAGTTGCAAAAAATTGTATTAAGCCGAGGCGTTGGTGCTGCGGTAGCTGACAAAAAACTTATTGACCATGCGGTTGACGAGTTGGCTATGATTACGGGCCAAAAACCTGTTGCTACAATGTCTAAGAAAGACGTTGCTGCTTTCAAATTAAGAAAGGGAATGCCTATCGGTGTTAAAGTTACCCTTCGTGGAGAGCGCATGTTTGAATTCTTAGACCGTTTGATTACCACCGCATTGCCTAGGGTGAGAGACTTTCAGGGCGTACGTGCAACCGGATTTGATGGTAGGGGAAATTATAGCTTAGGAGTTACTGAGCAAATTATTTTTCCGGAAATAAACATCGATAAAATAAATAGAATCAACGGTATGGATATCACTTTTGTGACATCTGCCGAAACAGATAAAGAAGCAAAATCATTGCTAACCGAATTGGGAATACCCTTTAAAAAGTAATTATGGCTAAGGTATCAATGAAAGCCCGAGAAAGAAAAAGGGCAAAAACAGTAGCAAAATACGCCGCAAAGCGAAAAGCTTTGAAGGAAGCAGGCGATTATGAGGCTTTACAAAAGCTTCCGAAAAATGCATCTCCTGTGCGTATGCGTAACCGTTGTAAATTGACAGGACGACCAAGAGGGTATATGAGGACTTTTGGTATCTCCAGAGTTACTTTTAGAGAAATGGCTAACCAAGGGTTAATACCTGGGGTTAAAAAAGCAAGTTGGTAAATACAATTAAAGAGTAGTAGAAATGCTTACAGATCCAATATCAGATTATTTAACACGAATTCGTAACGCTAGTAGCGCTGGACATAGAGTGGTTGACATTCCTGCATCTAACCTTAAAAAGGAGATGACGAAGATTTTGTTTGACCAAGGTTATATACTAAGCTACAAGTTTGAAGGCGATACCGTACAGGGTAATATCAAAATAGCCCTTAAGTACGATAAGTTTACTAAGGCTCCTGTGATTAAAAAATTACAGCGCATTAGTAAGCCAGGTTTAAGAAAATACACGGGTTCTGAAGAGCTGCCTAGAGTATTGAACGGTTTAGGTGTTGCTATCGTGTCAACCTCTCATGGAGTGATGACAAGCAAGCAAGCAAAACAAGAAAATGTTGGTGGCGAAGTATTGTGCTACGTATATTAATAAGAGAAAAGTTTTAGAGAAATGTCTAGAATAGGTAATAATCCAGTTTCAGTTCCAGAAGGGGTAACAGTTGAACTCAAGGACAACCTTGTTACTGTGAAAGGAAAACTTGGCGAATTGACCCAAGAATTTTCAGGGGTTGAAGTAGCGATGGAAGACGGAAATATCATGGTGAAAAGACCATCTGATTCCAAAGAACATAAGGCAAAACACGGTCTGTATAGATCCTTGTTTTTGAATATGGTCGAAGGGGTCTCAAAAGGATGGACAAAAGAGTTGGAATTGGTTGGTGTTGGATATAGGGCCAGCAACCAAGGGCAAAAATTAGATTTGGCTTTGGGCTTCTCGCATAACATCGTAATTGATATTGCTCCAGAAGTGAAAGTGGAAGCTATTTCTGAAAAGGGAAAGAATCCTGTTGTAAAGTTGACATCCTTTGACAAGCAGTTAGTAGGTCAGGTGGCAGCTAAGTTTAGTGCATTTCGCAAACCAGAGCCATACAAAGGAAAAGGAATTAAGTTTGTTGGAGAACAACTTAGAAGAAAAGCAGGTAAATCAGCTTAATAATATCGAATTATGGGATTGTCTAACACTGATAGAAAATTACGAATCAGAAGAAGAATCAGAAAGATATCTTCTGGCACTGAAACAAGACCTCGTTTGTCTGTTTTCCGTAGTAATAAAGAAATATACGCTCAGTTGATTGATGATGTTAATGGTAAAACATTGGCCGCAGCATCTTCAAGAGATAAAGGTATTGATGCAAAAGGAAATAAAACAGAAGTTGCAAATGCAGTAGGTAAAGCTATTGCTGATAAAGCAAAAAAGGCAGGTATTGAAACCGTTGCTTTTGATAGAGGCGGAAATTTATACCACGGAAGAGTGAAATCATTGGCTGATGGAGCCAGAGAAGCAGGACTTAAATTCTAAATCAATATGTACCAGAAATACAAAAATGTAGAA